>JBOFDB010000350.1:0-1086 GCA_051646545.1 Sphingomonas sp. | reverse complement strand
TATCGCGGCGCCGCCACCTGCCTCGCCCTGTGCACCGCCACCTGCCTCCTCTCGCCCGGTTTCAATCGCACGATCATTGGCGAGGTGCCCGCCCCGCTTTCGGGCAGCGATTGGGAAGATGCCCGGGCTCAGATCATCACGCCACTGGCCGAGGGCGGGGACACAGGCCGTCGGCTCGCCGCGACCAGCCAGGTGCGGCCGCTGGGTGAAATCCCCGAACGGCCGATCATCTCGCTGACCGCGACCTTGGGCGGCGGCGACAATCTGCAGCGCACGCTGGAACGCGCCGGGGTAGCGAGCGCTGACGCCGCAACCAGCGCCAATGCCGTTACCCGCGCGGTGGCGCTGAGCGACATCAAGCCCGGTACCCAATTCGACCTCACGCTCGGCCGCCGCCCCGCCAAGGGGCAGCCGCGCCCGCTGGAAGCGATGAAGTTCCGCGCGCGGTTTGACTTGTTCGTCAACGTCAATCGCGTCGGCAATGATCTGGTGATGACCAAACAGCCGATTGCGATCGACAATACGCCGCTGCGTATTCGCGGGCTGGTCGGCTCCAGCCTCTATCGCTCGGCCCGCGCCGCAGGCGCGCCTGCAAAGGCGGTGGAAGCCTATATCCGCGCGCTCGCCAGCCGCGTTTCGGTTGGCCGCGACGTGCGCGCCAACGACACGTTCGACCTGACGCTGGAACGCCAGCGCGCCGCGACGGGCGAGGTGCAGCTTGGCAATCTGCTTTATGCGGGCCTCAATCATGCCGACCGCAAGGTTGAGCTGGTCCGCTGGGGCGATGGCGACCGCGCCGAATGGTATGACGCCAAGGGTGTCGGCGAGCATAAGGGCATGATGGCGATGCCGGTCGCCGGCCATGTCACCTCGGGCTATGGCATGCGCTTCCACCCGATCCTCAATTTCATGAAGATGCATAAGGGGATGGACATCGGCGCGCCCTATGGCTCGCCGATCCATGCGGCGATGAGCGGCACGGTGGTGTTCGCCGGTCGCAGCGGCGGCTATGGCAATTTCGTCAAGCTGATGCACGGCGGCGGGCTTGCCAGCGGCTATGGCCATATGAGCCGTATCGCGGTCGCA
>JBOFDB010000433.1:0-4466 GCA_051646545.1 Sphingomonas sp. | reverse complement strand
AATCGCGGCTTGACGGTTACGCCGCGTTTTTATTCGAACGCGCTGCCGCTGCTCGGCGTCGACTATCAGGCGCTGACCGAAAGCGGTGCCTATCGCGTTCAGGCCTATGGCACCGCCAGCCGCCGTACCGACGCGACGGGCGCGCTCAGCACCACCGGCGCCAATGTGTTTCGCGGCTATCTCGACATTGCCGGACGGTTCCAGCTGAGCCCTAATTGGAGCGTGTCCGCCTCGCTGCGGCTGACCACCGACCGCACTTTCCTGCGCCGTTATGACATTTCGCGCGACGACTTGTTGCGCGACACGGTGCGCGTCGAACGGATCGACCGCGACAGCTATCTGTCGATCGCGGGCTGGGCCGTCCAGACCCTGCGCGTCGGCGACCGGCAGGGGCTGCAACCCTTTGCCTTGCCCGAAATCGATTACCGGCACCGCTTCGGTGGCGGCATTTCAGGCGCCGTCCTGACGCTGCAAGTCAACACGCTGGGCGTTGAGCGAAGTGCGGGACAGGACACGCAGCGCGCCTTTGCCAGCGCCGAATGGGTGTTACGGCGCATCACCGCCTGGGGACAGGAAGTGTCGGTCACCGCTTATGGCCGGGGCGACCTTTACCATGCGGATGATACCGTCGCGACCAACGTCGTCGATTATCGCGGCAAGGACGGCGTCCAGGGTCGGGTGATCGGCGCGCTGGCGTTTGATGTGAAGTGGCCGTTCGTCGGCCCGTTGTTTGGCGGAACCCAGCGCCTCACCCCGCGCGTGCAGCTTGTCGCGGCGCCACGGCTTGCCAACATCTCGGTACCCAACGAGGATGCGCGTGCCGTCGACCTTGAGGATTCCAACCTGTTCGCGCTGAACCGTTTCCCCGGCTATGACCGGTTTGAGGACAGTTCACGCGTCACTTACGGCCTGGAATGGGCGCTCAACATTCCTGATCTCACCGTCGATGCGACGGTGGGCCAAAGCGTAAGGTTGACCAGTCAATCAACGCTGGTGCCGCAGGGCACCGGCTTTGCGAGCCGCGTTTCCGACATCGTCGGGCGGACCGAGGCGCGCTACAAGGACTTTTTCTCGGTCGTCCACCGCTATCGGTTCGACAAGAACAGTTTCGTTATCCGCCGCAACGAGGTTGATGCGACCATCGGCTCGCGCGACACCTATTTCCTGGTTGGTTATCTCCGCCTCAACCGCACCATCACGACCGGCCTGGAAGATCTGCGCAATCGCCAGGAAGCCCGGGTTGGCGGGCGCATTGCCCTGACGCGTTTCTGGTCGGTATTCGGCTCGGCGGTGGTTGATTTGACCACCAAGAACGAAGACCCGCTGACCGTGTCGAACGGCTTTACGCCCATCCGCCACCGCGTTGGCGTGGCTTATGAAGATGATTGCTTGCGTCTGGGCGTTACCTGGAAGCGCGATTATCAGGACACCGGCGACGCGCGGCGCGGCAACAGCTTTTTGTTGACGCTGGCATTCAAGAATCTGGGCCGCTAAGCAGCCATTCATCCCTGATATGCCATCTGGCCGCCATTTTCTTATAGGAAACCTCTGCACCGTGACGATGATGTCGAAGATAACAGGCCGTATCGGCGGCGCGATGGCGCTGGTGGCAAGCATGGCGCTGGCGGGGAGCGCGCTGGGACAATCCAGCCAGGATAACGACGTTCCCAATGCAAGCCTGAACATTCCCGCCAATCTGCAGCTGTTCGGCAAGCTTGACCCCAATGTCCGCAAGCCGACAGCCATCGTCAACGATACCGTCATCACCGGTACCGACATCGACCAGCGGCTCGCCCTGGCGCTGGCCATCAACAACAATGCGAAACCGACCGCCGAGGAGCTTCAGCAGCTCCGCCTGCGGATTTTGTCGGTGCTGATCGACGAGACGTTGCAAGTCCAGGAAGCCAAGTCGCACGAGATCAAGGTCGAACCTGCCGAAATTGACCGGAGACTCGATCTCATCTCGCGCAACTTCCAGAAAACGCCGCAGGAATTGCGAGTTTACCTCCGGCAAGTCGGCTCGTCCGAAAAGTCGCTGCGGCGCCAGGTCGAGGCCCAGCTTTACTGGGACCGTTATCTCCACAAGCGGATCGATCCCTTCGTCAATATCAGCGACGAAGAAGTGAAGGCGATTATCGACCGGATCAAAGCGGCGCAGGGATCAACGGAATATCACGTCAAGGAAATCTACCTGCTGGCGACACCAGCCAATGCGCAGCAAATCTTTGCCGAGGCGCGGGCGCTGATGGAGCAAATCCAGCAGGGCAAGCGCCAGTTTGAGGAGGTGGCGGCGGCGCGATCGGACGCGTCGACCAAATCGGTCGGTGGCGATCTTGGCTGGGTCCGACCGTCCTCGCTGCCCGAGGCACTGGCGCAGGCAGCAGCCTCGATGGACATCAACCAGATCGCCGGACCGATCGAATCACCGGGCGGCTTTTCGATCCTGTACCTCGCCGACAAGCGCAAAGTGCTCACTGCCGACCCGCGTGACGCGGTATTGAGCCTGCGCCAGCTCTCGCTGCCCTTCCCGGCGGGGACGACCCAGGCGCAGGCGAACGCCAAAGTCGCCGATTTCTCCAAGGCACTGCAGACGATTCACGGCTGCGGCGATGTCGGCAAGATCGCGAAGTCGCTGGGGGCCGAAGTGGTCGACAATGACTCGGTTCGGGTCCGCGATTTGCCTGCGCCGCTGCAGGAAATGATGTCGAAATTGCAGGTCGGCGAATCCTCGCCGCCATTCGGCACGCCAACTGACGGGGTACGCAGCCTTGTGCTGTGTGGCCGGTCCGATCCGCAGGACGGGCAGCTGCCGGGCATGGAGCAAATGCGCAACCAGATGGAGCAGCAGGCGCTCAATCTGCGCGCCGAGCACAAGCTGCGCGATTTGCGCCGCGACGCGATTATCGAATATCGCTGATCCGTTGCCTCGACCCGACGGGAGTGGTCGCTGATGGCGATGCCGACGCCACTTGCCGTCTCAATGGGCGATCCCGCCGGTATTGGCCCTGAAATCATTGCCAAGGCGTGGGAACGGCGCGCGGCGGCGGGGCTTTACCCGTTTTTCGTGGTTGGCGATCACCGCGCCATCGCGGCGGTTTGGCAGGGGCCGATCGCGCCTATCGCCAACCCGGCGGAAGCGGGCGCTGCCTTCGACAAGGGCTTGCCGGTCTTGTCGATCGAGGATGCTGGCGACATCATCCCCGGCACGCCCGACGGTGACGGAGCGCGCATGGCGCTGCATGCGCTTGAAATGGCGTGCGGGCTGACCCGGTCGGGCGCGGCGCTCGCCCTGGTGACCGGGCCTGTTTCCAAGGCGCAGCTTTACGCGATCGGCTTCGATTATCCGGGCCAGACCGAATTTGTGGCAGAACGGTGCGGCATCGCGCGGGACAATGCGGTGATGATGCTGGCTGGCGGCGATCTGCGCGTTGTGCCGATGACGGTGCATGTGCCGCTGGCGGCGGTTTCCGAAATACTGTCGGTCGATCTGGTGATGGCGAAAGCCCGCACGACCGCACGGGGGCTGCAGCGGCGCTTCGGGATCGACCACCCTCGCCTGGCCTTTGCCGGGTTCAATCCGCACGCCGGCGAAGCGGGGGCGCTGGGCGATGAGGAAGAGCGGTTTCTGGCGCCTGCAATCGCGGCGTTGCGTGCCGAGGGCATCGACGCGACAGGCCCCTTCCCCGCCGACACGATGTTCCACGCGAGCGCGCGGGCGCAATATGACGTCGCCATGTGCTGTTACCATGATCAGGCGCTGGTGCCGCTCAAGACGCTGTATTTCGACGAAGGCGTCAATACCACGCTGGGCCTGCCCATCGTGCGTACGTCGCCCGACCATGGCACCGCTTTCGACATTGCGGGGCAAGACCGGGCGAGCCCCGCCGCGATGATCGCCGCGATCCGCATGGCGGGTGAAGCGGCGCGCCACCGCGACCCTGCCGTCATCCCCACCGAGCCGTGACCAATCTGCCGCCGCTGCGCGACGTCATCGCGCGCCATGGCTTGTCCGCCAGCAAGGCGCTGGGCCAGAATTTCCTGCTCGACGGCCAATTGCTCAGCCGCATCGCAGCGGTGCCGGGCGATCTTGCCGACGCGCCGGTATTCGAGGTTGGTCCGGGTCCTGGCGGGCTGACCCGCGCGCTGCTGATGGCGGGCGGGCTCGTGACGGCGGTCGAGCGCGACCGGCGCTGCCTGCCTGCGCTGGCTGAGTTAAGCGACGCCTTTCCCGGGCAGTTGACGATCATCGATGGCGATGCGGTGGCGATTGATTTGCGGGATCATTTTGCCACGCCGCCGCATATCGTTGCCAACCTGCCCTATAATATCGGCACCGCGCTGCTCGTGCGCTGGCTGTCCGGTGATTGGCCGCCTTTCTGGCAGAGCCTGACGCTGATGTTCCAGCGCGAGGTTGCCGATCGCATCGTGGCGGCCACCGGCGATGAGGCCTATGGGCGGCTGGCGGT
>JBOFDB010000095.1:0-4186 GCA_051646545.1 Sphingomonas sp. | reverse complement strand
CGCGTCCGCCGCCGCGCTCATCCTCGTCATAGCGCGAGGCGCCACCGCGTGACTGGCTGGCATAGCGCCGACCATCCTCCTGCTGGTGCCCGCGCCGCGCCGCCTGGGCATGGCCCTCGGCGTCGCCATACCAGCCGCTGCCCTGCCGCGAGCCGCCGCCACCCTGACTCGCCCGACCCTGGCCGCCTTGGCTCGACGCATAGCCGCCGCGCTGCTGCTGGCTGCGGCCCGCCTGCGACGAGCGACCTTCGTCCATTGAGGGCATGTCAGGCTCGGGGTCGTCGATCGCCTGCTGCTGAAGGTCGGGGCGCCGCTGTTCGATTTCCTGGCCCAGCGCCATCATATCGACACCGGCCTTGCGCGCCGCATCAAGAATGCCGTCGCCCGTTTTCTCTTCCTCGGCGACGTGGTGCCGCACATATTCGGACAGCACCTTTACCTTTGCCTCATAATATTGATCGACCGGCGAGCTGTTCTGTAGCTCCATGATCAGCTGCTTGCACCCGTCATGCTCGACCTGCGCCTCGTCGAGCAGGTCATCCTCGACCTTGCCACGGCACGCTGGATAGAAAATCTGTTCCTCAACCAGGGTGTGGGTGTTGAGTTCGATGCAAATCTGTTCGACCAAACGCTTTTTCTGGTTGAAATTGCGCGATTGCTGAAACTGATCGAACAGTTTTTCAACCCGGCGGTGATCCTCCTTGATCAGCTCGACGGCGTCCTTGCCTTCACCGCCGCTTTTGGCGGCCTTGCCCTGCTGCCCGTCCTTGTTCTGGGCTTGCGTCGACTGGCCGTGGCTTTCATCGCTGGAGGACTTGCCCGATCCACTCTGGGCAGCGGCGCCGGATGACTTGTTGGCTTCTTCCGCGCCATGGTCGGTTTCGTTGGGTTTGCGTTCGGTTGCTTTGCTGGCCATGCCCATCTCCTAGCGACAAATTTGCGCGGGAAGACAAATGCCTGCGCCCACGCCTCGCCAGTTAATGAACGGGGCTGGAGCCCTGTTCCTGTCGGTATCGGGCAATCAGGCGCCGGGCTAACGCATGCTAATGACGGCGACAGTGCGCCCCTCATGGTCATCTGCGACGAAACCAGATGGCTGCATAAGCGTTTCGGGGGCGACAGGATCGGCATGAAAGACGTCTGGACGCAGGATCTTAACGGTGGCGCGGGGTCGGTTGAGCCGCTTTATCTCGCGCTGGTTGAGCGACTTGGGGTGCGCATCCCGCTTGCGGCGGCTGATCACGCCAAGATCGCGCCGCTCCACATCCGGCAAGAGGACATACCACAGGGAGGCAATGCCGTTGTCGAGGGCGACAGGGTGCAATATTGCTGCCTGCTTCAGCGTGGTTTCGCGGCCAGGCTGAAGACGACGCTGCAGGGCGGTCGGCAAATCGTGTCGCTCCACATGCCGGGCGATTTCATCGATCTCCAGCATTTGCTGATCGATATTGCCGATCATTCGATCGAGGCGATCACGCCCATTCGCGTGCTGCGCATCCCAAAGCCTGCGCTTTATGCGCTGGCGAGCGACAGCCCGACAGTGGGGCTAGCTTTGTGGCATGAGACGCTGGTCGAGGCGTCGCGCTTTCGCGAATGGATCGCCAATATCGGCCGCCGCGATGGATTGGCACGCGTGGCGCATTTGCTGTGCGAGTTCGCGGTGCGCTGGGCAGCGAATGAAGGCGAGGAAGCACCGATCCGCTTCCCCATGACGCAGTTGCAGATTGCCGATGCAACCGGGCTGACCCCGGTCCATGTCAACCGCGTGCTGCGCCGCCTGTTTGACGCGGGTGCGATCGGCGCGCGCCGCCCCGCCATCATGATCACGGATGTGGCGTTGCTCGCGCAAATTGCCGGGTTTGATGCCACCTATCTGCATCTGAACGACACCGTGGACGCAATGCCGCCGTCCCGTCGGATCAATATGGCATGAGGTGAATGATGATCGATGACGGAGGCGTTGGCCGTGCCCGGCGGCATATTCTGAGTCGTAGCGTAACATACTCGCTGACGCTGAAATTAATCATATCCCCACTGAAATGACGGGTTCAGGCCATCATTCCAACGGCAAATTGAGGCAGATCGTCGTCAACTTGAGATCAAATAAACCTATATCAATTACTTTTGTAATAAACTACTGCATAGGCGATCCTCCCGGGGGTGGATAAACAGCGGGATAACGAAGGCATGTCCGAAACGTCCTCCGCCGCGTCCAGTTCGATTGTCCGAACCGAATTTATCAGCAAGACACGCGCTCCGCTGACCGGCACTGTGGTGATGGTGCCGCAGCATGGCTATCTCGCTCGCGCAACCGAGGCTTGCGATCATCTGCATTTGCTGATTGATGGCTGGGCAGCCCGCTATCGCATCCTGAACGACGGGCGCCGCCAGATCACGCGGCTCTATGTGCCGGGGGATCTGTGCGATCTGACCTGGCTGGGCCAACCCGTTGCTGGCCAGCATGTCGCGGCGGTGCTGCCGGTAAAGACCGCGCGCGTCCCCATGGTGCAGGCGCAGGAGACGATGGCGCGCGACCCGTCGGTCAACAAATTATTCTGGAACGAATTGCGCCAGATGATCGATTCGCAGGCCGAATGGGCCGTCAATCTGGGCCGCAAGACCGCGATCGAACGCATTGCTTATCTGTTCTGCGAGATGACCGAGCGGATCGGTCGAGTCGCGACCGGGGGGCCAAGCACGTGCGAAATGCCGCTGACCCAAGTCGACATTGCCGATAGCACCGGCCTGACGCCAGTGCACGTCAACCGCGTTCTGCAGGAAATGCGGGCGGCAAAATTTATCGAGCTTCACTCGCGCCGGCTCAAGATTTTCGATTTCGAACAATTGGCGCGGCTGGCCTTTTACCAAAAGCGCCTGACCGATCCGGGCCGGGCGTTGCGGTTCCGGTCAATCATCGACATTGCCCCGCGCGGGGTGGCGGCGATTGCGGGCGATTGATATCGAGCCGCAATCGCTGCCGGGCGCAGCGGGGCGTCAATCAATACGCTGGCGGGTCGCTGGCCGGGAAGCTTTCGTCGCTTGCCTGGTCGACCTTGTCCCAGTGCCCATGCGGTGATGGCATGGCATCGGGACCAGCCGATCGAGTCTGGTCGAAATTTTCGGCAGGCGTTTCCTTGGCAGCGTGAGCAACCGGCCCCGAGCCATTGTCGCGCTGGCTGGTCCAGCCCTTCCAGAAGCCGTTCCAGAACGCCAATGCTGGCGCAAAAATCATGTTGGCGGACATTTTCCATCTCTTTGATCGTTGAGTCCAATGAACGCCCGGCCAATTCGCTCGGCTCGCCGCCCTGATCCAGGTTAGGGCGAAGCGGCGGCGGCCCATTGGGAAGCTGCCTGAATGACCACATCCCTATCGGCCCCCTCTGACACCGCTGCCGACCTTATCTTCATCCGCACCGATTTGCCGGGAACCACGCGGGAGCGCGTCGGGGATGGCTGGCGCTACATCACCGCCACGGGCGAGGCCGTTGCCGATCCCGACGAAATCAGGCGGCTCAACGCCATCGCGCTGCCCCCCGCCTATCGCGACGCCTGGTTCGCGCCGATTGCCAACGCACATATTCTGGCCACCGGCATCGATGCCCGGGGCCGCAAGCAATATCGCTATCACCCCGATTATCGCAGCGAACGCGAGACACTGAAATTCGGGCGGTGCGCCTCATTTGGCAAAGCGCTCCCCGCCATTCGGGCAGCGGTGGAGCATGATCTGGCCGGGCGCGGCTTGACGCGCGAACGCGCGCTTGCCTCGGTCGTACGGTTGCTCGATGGCGGCAGCATTCGCATCGGCAATGAACGCTATGCCAAGGCCAATCGCAGCTTTGGCGCCACCACCTTGCGCACCCGCCATCTGAAGCTCACCGGGCGCGAGGTGGAGCTGCGCTTTCGCGCCAAATCGGGGATTGAGCGCCGCTTGCCGCTGACCGACCGGGCGCTGATCCGATTTGTCCGCAAGGTGCAGGCATTGCCTGGCCAGCATCTGTTTCAATATGTCGAAGATGGTGTGCCGAGCCCGGTTACGTCCGACATGGTCAATGGCTATCTGGCCGAAATTGCCGGCGAGCGCTTTACCGCCAAGGACTTCCGAACCTGGGGGGCAAGCGTGATGGCGTTTGAGCATCTGCTGCGCCACCCGGGCCTGCCGTTAAAGGCGATGCTGGAGGCGGTGGCG
>JBOFDB010000526.1:0-1433 GCA_051646545.1 Sphingomonas sp. | reverse complement strand
ATGTCGAGCGAGGCGCTGTGGATCGCGGTGCGCGCCGTCGCGTCATTGGTTTCGTCGACGGCGTCCACTTCGATGATGCCGACCCGGCCAAAGCCCGCGACCATGCCGGGGGTGACGAACGCGCCGCGCGCATCAATGGTGCGCATGCCCTGCGGCACGGCGACGCCTGCGCCTGCTGCGACGACGCGACCAGAGCGCACGACCACAGTGCCGCCGTCAACCGGCGCGCTGCCATCGCCGATAACGAGACGCGCGTTGGTGACCGCGATATCTTGCGCCAGCGACGGTGCGGCGACGGTGGCGAGGAGCGCTGCGGCGGCAGCGAGCAGACGGCCCCTCATCGCACGGTCCCCGCACCAGGTTGGCCCAGTTCAAAATCGCTTTCTGAACGCAGCGCCGGATTGTCGATATCGAACAACAGCGCACCATCGACCCAGACGCGCATTGGCCGGGTATAGACGCTGAACGGATTGCCGTTCCACAGCACAACATCGGCGCGCAGGCCGGCCCGCAGTGCGCCGGTCTGATCGGCGATGCCCATCGCGCGCGCAGGGTTGCTGGTCAGCCAGCGCATCGCGTCGGCCTCGCTGATATTGATGCCCACTCGTCGGCCCGCTGCCAGCGCCTTGGCCGCCTCCTGATTTAATCGCTGGATCTGGTTACTGTCGTCCGAATGGACGATGGCGCACGCCCCCGCCTGATGGACCAGCGCGATATTCTCCGGAATGCCGTCATAGCTCTCCATCTTGAAGCCCCACCAGTCGGCCCACATCGCCGAGCAGACATTGGCTTCGCGGAGCAGATCGGCGATCTTGTAGCTTTCGACCGCGTGATGGAAGGTCGAGACTTCATAGCCAAATTCCTCCGCCATATCGAGGACGATGGCCATTTCATCGGCGCGGTAACAGTGGTTGTGGACCAGGATGTCGCCATTCAGCACGCCGACCAATGTTTCCATGCCGATATCGCGGGGCACATTCTCCCCGCGCTGCAACCGGGCGCGATATTCGACCGCGCGCGCCCAGGTCTGGCGATTGACGGCAAGGTTGCCCATGCGCGTGGAGGGCATCCGGCCGCGTGCACCATAGACGCGCTTCGGATTCTCCCCGCAGGCCATTTTCAGCGAATAGGGCGCGCCGGGAAAGCGCATGCCCTGCACGGTCCGCGCGGGCACATTGCGCAGCGTCACGCCGCGCCCGCCCATCAGGTTCGCGCTGCCGGGCAGGATTTGCAGCGTGGTGACGCCGCCATTGGCCATCGCGCGGCCAAAGCCAGGGTCCTGCGGCCAGACGCTGTGCTCTGCCCAGACTTCTGGCGTCGTTGGATTGGTCGCCTCATTACCGTCGCTGTGCGCGTCGACGCTGGGGCTGGGGTAATCGCCGAGGTGGCTGTGAATGTCGATGATGCCCGGGGTGATGTAACGCCCGGTGGCG
>JBOFDB010000259.1:0-9578 GCA_051646545.1 Sphingomonas sp. | reverse complement strand
CGGGGCATGAAAATTGCTATTTCCCGCTGTTCATCCCGCTCTCCTATTTCGAGAAAGAGGCTGAGCATGTCGACGGCTTTGCCAAGGAAATGGCGGTCGTCACGCATCACCGGCTGATCGGCGATGGCAAGGGTGGGCTGGTCCCTGATCCCGAAGCGAAGCTGGAAGAGCCGCTCGTCGTGCGGCCGACGTCCGAAACCGTGATCGGCACGGCGTTCGCGCGCTGGGTGCAGTCGTGGCGCGACCTGCCCGTCCTCATCAACCAATGGGCGAACGTCGTGCGCTGGGAAATGCGCACGCGGATGTTCCTGCGCACCGCCGAATTCCTCTGGCAGGAGGGGCACACGGCGCATGCGACCGAAGCCGAGGCGCGTGAGGAGACGCTCAAGATGCTCGAGGTCTATCGCCGCTTTGCCGAGGAGTGCGTGGCGATGCCGGTGGTGGCGGGCGAGAAGCCGGAGAATGAGCGCTTCCCCGGCGCGGTCGCGACCTATTCGATCGAAGCGATGATGCAGGACGGCAAGGCGCTGCAGGCGGGCACCAGCCACTTCCTTGGCACCAACTTCGCACAGGCGCAGAATATTCGCTTCCAAAATACTGAAGGACAATTGGAATTTGCCCAGACGACGAGCTGGGGCGTCTCGACGCGGATGATCGGCGGGATGATCATGGTCCATGGCGATGACGATGGCCTGCGCGTGCCGCCGCGCCTCGCACCGTGGCAGATCGTCATCGTGCCGATGCTGCGCGATGCGCCCGAGGATGAAGCGATTATCAGCTATTGCAAGGCGTTGCAGGCTGATCTTGCCGCGCTGTCTGCCTTCGGCGAGCCGGTGCGCGCGCTGCTCGACTTGAAGCCCGCCAAGGCCGCCAACAAGCGTTGGGGCTGGGTGAAGAAGGGCGCGCCGATCGTCATCGAAGTCGGGGGGCGCGATGTCGCGGGTGGCAATGTCTCGGTCATCCGCCGTGATCGGCTGTATCGCGAGGATGGCAAGCTCGACAGCGCCGTGGTGGCGAAAGGCGAGTTTGTCGGGCAGGCAGCGGGGCTGCTCGCCGAGATACAGGCTGCCCTCCATGCCGAGGCCAAGGCGAAACTCGATGGCAATATCCGCCGCGATGTGACTGATTTCGCTGGCATCGAAGCCCATTTCGCCGAAAGCGCGACCAATCCCGGCTGGCTCGAAGTGCAATGGTCGAAACCGAGCGGCGCTGCGCTCGAGGCGGTGGTCGAGAAGATCAAGGCGCTGAAGCTTACGCTGCGCAACGTGCCGCTCGATGCGGCGCCCGCGGATGGTGCCTGCGTATTCACCGGCGCGCCCGCGGTCGAGCGGGTGCTGGTCGGCCGCGCTTACTGACATGGGCTTAACCCCTTTCCCCCCGTTCGTGCCGAGCGAAGTCGAGGCACGGGTTTCTTGGCCCGCCCCTCGACTACGCTCGGGGCTAACGGCAGTGTTGGGGTTGAAAACGTCTTGATGCGCGTCATCGTCACTGCAGGCGCCAAGGGGATTGGGTGCGCGATCGTCGAGCGGTTCGCCAGTGGTGGTGCGCGCATCGCGTTCTGCGATATCGATGAGGGGGCAGGCGCGGCGCTTGCCTTGCAACTGGGCGATGGCGTTCGGTTCTTCCCCGCCGATTGCGGCGACATGGCCGCTGTCCGTGGCTTCATGGCCCAGGCAATCGATTGGCTGGGCGGTATCGATACCCTCATCAACAATGCCGGTATCCTGATCAGCAAGACCATCCTCGACCTGACCGAAGATGAGTTCGACCGGGTGATGGCGGTCAATCTGAAAGCCGCGTTCGTCGCGACGCAGGAAGCGGCGCGGCGGATGATCGCCGACGGCACGCAGGGGGCGATCATCAACATGTCGTCGGTCAATGCCGAACTCGTGATCCCCAACATCCTTGCCTACAACATCTCCAAGGGCGGCGTCGCGCAGCTGACCCGCAATACGGCCGTGGCGCTTGCCGAGCACGGCATCCGGGTCAACGCGATCGGGCCGGGCACCATCCTGACCGATCTCGTCCGCCAATCGATCTTCACCTCTGACGAGGCGCGCCGCAATGTGATGAGCCGCACCCCGCTCGGCCGCGCCGGCGAGCCGGCCGAAATCGCCGAGATCGCCTGGTTCCTGGCGAGCGACGCGGCCTCGTACATCACCGGCCAGACCATCTTCGCCGATGGCGGCCGGATGGCGCTGAACTACACCGTGCCAGTGAAGGACTGACCGTTGCAGCGGGCGCGAAGTTGACGAAGTTGACACTACGTCCCCCCAATGTTGCCCACCCCGGCATCGCCAACGAGGCGAAACGGCGGCGATTGGCGGGACGGGGCATGGCAATTCCGGTTCAGGGGCGGTCGCGGCATGGTGCCTGTGCACAGCCATGTAGGACAGAGAGGGGCGCACGATGACGGTCACCATCCACGGCATCAAGAATTGCGACACGATGAAGAAGGCGCGGACTTGGCTCGACGCGCAGGGCGTGGCTTATCGCTTCCACGATTACAAAAGCGCCGGCATCGATGCCGCCACGCTCCAGGGCTGGGCAGCCAAGGTTGGGTGGGAGACGCTGCTCAACCGCGCCGGCACCACCTTTCGCGGCCTGCCCGATGCCGACAAGGCCGATATCGACGAGGCCAAGGCGATCGCGCTGATGGTCGCGCACCCCTCGCTCATCAAGCGGCCGGTGCTCGCAAGCGGCGATACGGTGCTGGTTGGCTTCGCGCCTGACCGTTACGCCGCGCACTTCACCTGAACGCCGCTTGCGGGGGCTGGCAAGGCATCCCATCTCGCCGCCGCAACCCAAACGGAGTTATTTGCCATGCCGACCGCCACCTGGAAGGGCAAGGTGCTTGCCAAGTCCGACAACACCGTTGTCGTTGAGGGCAATTATTATTTCCCCGCCGATTCGATCGACCCCAGCCTGTTTGAGGATAGCACGACCACCAGCGTCTGCCCGTGGAAAGGCACGGCAAGCTACAAGACCATCGTCGTCGATGGCGAGCGCAACAAGGATGCGGCCTGGTATTACCCCGATCCCAAGTCCGCCGCCGCCGAGATCAAGGACCATTTCGCTTTCTGGAAGGGCGTTGAGGTCAACTGACGCATCTGGTGCATTGCCAAATCATTCCGCCTGACGCAGGTTACCGCCCGGCGAGGGAGGGCGTACAGCTTCTGATATCCGTTCGGGCTGCGCTTGTCGAAGCCCGGTTCTTTTCGCGAGGAAGAGCTGCCCTTCGACAAGCTCAGGGCGAACGGTGGTGGATGGGTGTATGACCATCGCCGTTTGGGGGGAAACTGCAATGGCCGAACGCGAAAAGGCGCCGACCTGGTATTGGGTGGTGACCGTCATCCTGTTGTTTTGGGCGCTGGCGGGGGTAGCCGCCTTTTATGCGCAGCTGACGCTGAGCAAGGCGCAGGTCGAGGCGATGGATGCCTATGACCGCGGGCTGCTCCACAGCCTGCCGATCTGGTTCATCTATGATTTTGGGCTGGCGACGCTGACCGCGCTGGTCGGCGCCTTGTGCCTGGTGATCCGGTCGCGACTCGCCATGCCGCTGTATCTGTTCTCGCTGATCGGCGTCGTCATTCAGTTCGGCTGGATGTTCGGCGCAACCGACATTATCGCGCATAAGGGTTTGGTCGCGGCGGCGGGCTTCCCGGTCATCGTGTTCGTGATGGCGGTGTTCGGCTATTGGACGGCGAGCGTTTCGGGCGGGCGGCGCTGGATCAGCTAGCGCCGCGCGGTCAAGCGGCGTAGAAGCGCGCGCTATGTCCACCACCTACACGCTCGATACCTCGACCAGCCGCGCCAACCCGACGCCGGCGCCGATGAAGCGGCTGACGGTGCCCGCGATCCGCCAGCGCAAGGGCAAGGAACCGCTGGTGATGCTGACCGCCTATACGGTCCGCATGGCGCAGATCATGGACCCGCATTGCGACCTGCTGCTTGTCGGCGACAGCCTGGGGCAAGTGATCTACGGCTTGCCCTCGACCGTGCCTGTCACGCTCGAGATGATGGCGGCGCATGGCGCGGCGGTGGTGCGCGGCAGCTATCACGCTGTCGTCGTCATCGACATGCCGTTCGGCAGCTATGAGCGTTCGCCCGAACAGGCGTTTGAAAGTGCGTCGCGGCTGATGAAGGAAACCGGCGCCGCAGCAGTGAAGCTGGAAGGCGGCGCGGCAATGGCGCCGACCGTCCAGTTTCTGAGCGAGCGCGGCATTCCGGTGATGGGCCATGTCGGCCTGACGCCGCAGGCGGTCAACATGCTTGGCGGCTATGGCGCGCGCGGGCGGACGCAGGCGGAAGCGACCAAGATCATCGACGATGCGCTGGCGATTTCCCGCGCGGGCGCCTTTTCACTGGTGATCGAGGGCGTTGTCGAGCCGATCGCGATCGACATCACCCGCAGCATCGATTGCCCGACGATCGGCATCGGCGCATCGGCGCAATGCGATGGGCAAGTGCTGGTCGCCGAAGACATGCTGGGCCTGTTTGATCGCACGCCGCGCTTCGTGAAACGCTATGATGACCTGGCTGGCCGTATTTCCGCCGCGGTTCAATCCTATGCGGGCGAGGTCAAAAGCCGTGCCTTTCCGGGATTGGACCAGACATATCAGCCCAAGGATTGAGTCCTTTTTTTTCGCACGACCCGCCGCTAAGGTCCGCGCCTTTCCTACCCTATGGAGCCTTTAGGTCTTGGCCGTTCCGCCGCAAAGCAACGAAGCATTCCTGCGCGAAGTCGATGAAGAGCTCCGCCGCGATCAGCTGGCTGATCTGTGGCGTCGCTATGGCCGGATCGGCCTGGGCGCGGTCGTCGCCGGTCTGGCGCTGCTCGCCGGTGTCCTGGGGTGGCGGCATTGGCAGGAAAGCCAGGCAGCCGCGACCAGCCAGCAGCTGAACGACGCCTATGACGCGCTCGGCGCGGGCAAAACCGCCGAGGCGGCGAAACAGCTTGCGACGATCGCGACCTCTGGCCGCCCCATCTATCGGGCGCTGGCGCAATCGGTGCAGGCCGACCTTGCGCTGCGCGATGTCTCGGGTGCGGGCGGCGCGGCCAAGCTGAAGGAAGCCGCAGCGAAGTTCGCGGCGATTGCGCAAGACACATCGGTGCCCCAGCCCTTGCGCGATGCGGCACTAGTCCGCCAGACCTCGGCCGAATTCGACACGCTGCCGCCCGACACGGTGATCAGCCGCCTCGGCCCGCTTGCCGTCAAAGGTGGACCCTGGCTCGGCAGCGCGGGCGAGATGGTGGCGATTGCGCAGCTTGAAAAGGGCAAGCCAGCCGAAGCGCGCGCGATGCTGCAGCTGGTTGCCAGCGACACCGAAGTCCCCGACACGATCAAGCAACGCGTCGTTCAACTGAGCAGCGCCATTGAAAACAACGCGCTGCCCAAATCCGGCACGCCCGCGACAGAGGATCAAAAGAAGAAATGACATTCAGGCTTCGGACTCTGCTGGCGCTGACCGCCGCGACGGCGCTCGCCGCGTGCGGCCATCATGGTGGCCGCCATCGCCACACGCCCACATTGGGCGAGCGGGTGCCGATCCTGGCGTCGGAAAATGCCGTCGATACCGATCGCACCATTGCCGATGTGCAGGTGCTGCTGCCGCCCGCTTCCCCCAATGACAGCTGGGCGCAGCCCGGCGGCAATATCGCCAAGTCGATGGGGCATGTGGCGCTGGCGGCCGATCCGTCGCGGCTTTGGTCGGCATCGATTGCGGGTAGCGACCCCAAACAGCGGCTGGGCGCCGCGCCGATCGTCGCCGATGGCGGGCTTTATGTGATGGACGTCAACGCCGCCGTCCACGCGTTCGACGCCAATACCGGTGCCAAGCGCTGGGTCGTCGCCATTTCGCACGACAAACGCAATCGCAAGGCACGTTTTGGCGGCGGGGTCAGCTTCGACAATGGCAAGCTGTTCGCAACCGATGGCCTGGGCGATGTCGTCGCGCTTGATGCCAAGACCGGCAAGGAATTGTGGCGAGCAAAGCCCGGCGGACCACTGCGCGGCGCGCCGTCGGTCGCTTATGGATCGATCTACACGCTGACCCAGGACAATCAGCTGTTCGCGCTGTCGCAGGATGACGGCAAGGTGCAATGGACGGGGTCGGGCACGCTTGAATCGCAGGGCGTGTTTGGCGTGGCGGCGCCATCGGCGGGCCGCAGTACGGTGGTCGCGGGCTTTTCGTCGGGCGAGCTCAACGCGTTCCGTTATGAGAATGGCCGCTCGCTGTGGCAGGATACGCTGTCGCGCTCGGTAACCTCGACCTCGGTTTCCAGCCTTGCCGATATCGACGCCTCCCCCGTCATTGACGAAAACCGCGTTTATGCCATCGGCCAGGGCGGTCGCATGGTGGCGCTTGAGCTGTTGAGCGGCCAGCGCGTGTGGGAAGAAAATATCGCCGGGATTTCGACGCCCTGGCTGGCGGGGGAGTGGCTGTTCGTCGTGACAGACGACGCCAAGATGATCTGTCTGGCGCGCGGCAACGGCAAGATCCGCTGGATCAGCGACCTGGGCAATTTCACCAATATGAAAAAGCACAAGGGCAAGCAGATTACCTGGGTCGGCCCCATTCTTGCCGGTGGCCGGCTGATCGCGCTCAATTCGCAAGGGCAGGTGGTCAGCGTTTCCCCCGCCGATGGCCGCGTCCTCAGCCGCAAAAAGGGTCACGCCTCTTTCTCGCTGCCGCCTGTTGTGGCCAACAACACGCTGTATCTGCTCGACGATAAGGGCAAGCTAACGGCGTATCGGTAGTTTAGCGAAGCCCTTTCCCGGCGGGAGGGGCGTGGCAGTGATGCCCCCTAGCAGTTTTGCCCCGGCTCGTTAGATAGCGGCCATGGCAAAGCTCCCCGTGGTGGCGATCGTCGGCCGCCCGAATGTCGGCAAATCGACGCTGTTCAACCGATTGGTCGGCAAGAAATTGGCGCTGGTCGATGACCAGCCTGGCGTCACGCGTGACCGGCGCGAGGGCGAGGGGCATTTGTTCGACCTCGATTTCACCGTCGTCGATACCGCTGGCTATGAGGACAAGGACGCAGCGACGCTCCCGGGCCGGATGCGCGCGCAGACCGAGGCGGCCATCGCGCAGGCCGATGCCGCGCTGTTCCTGGTCGATGCGCGCGCGGGAATCGTGCCGCTGGATGCGGAGATAGCACGCTGGCTGCGCGGCTCATCGACGCCCATCGTGCTCGTTGCCAACAAAGCCGAGGGGCGCAGCGGCGAGTCAGGGTTGCTCGAAGCGATGGCGCTGGGGCTGGGCGATCCCATCGCGCTGTCGGCCGAACATGGCGAAGGGCTCGCCGACCTTTACGAAATGCTGATGCCGCCCGTCGATGCGGCGCGCGCGCGGCTTGAAGCGGAAGAGAGCGAAGCGGCGGAAGGCGAGGAAGCGGAAGATAGCGCGCCGGTGAAGCTCGCCATTGTCGGCCGCCCCAATGCGGGCAAGTCGACGCTGATCAACCGCATTTTGGGCGAGGAACGGCTGATTACTGGCCCCGAAGCGGGGATCACCCGCGATTCGATTGCGGTTGACTGGGCCTGGACCGATCCTGAAAGCGGTGCGATGCGGCCCGTCCGGCTGATCGACACAGCGGGGATGCGCAAGCGCGCCGCCGTTACCGACAAGCTGGAAAAACTCTCGGTCGCCGATGCCCTGCGCGCGGTCGATTTCGCCGAGGTGGTCGTGCTGTTGCTCGATGCGACGCGCGGGCTGGAAGTGCAGGATCTGAAGATCGCCGACGCAGCGCTGCGCGAAGGCCGCGCGCTCGTCATCGCGATCAACAAATGGGATGTCGCGGAAGACGCGTCAAAGCTGTTCAACGGCATTCGCGCGGCGCTCGATGAGGGGCTGGCGCAGGTAAAGGGCGTGCCGCTGCTCACCGTGTCGGCAGCGACCGGGCGAGGGCTCGACCAGTTGATTGCCGCAGCCTTCAAGACGCGCAGTGCCTGGTCGCGCCGCGTGCCGACCGGCGAACTCAATCGCTGGTTTGAACGCGCCATCGCGGCCAATCCGCCGCCAGCACCAGGCGGCAAGCGCATCAAGCTGCGCTATATCACCCAGGCCAAGACACGCCCACCGGGCTTTGTATTGTTCGGCAACCGGCTGGATGATTTGCCCGAAAGCTATCAGCGCTATCTCGTCAACGGCATCAGGCGCGACCTGGATTTCGGCGCGGTGCCGGTGCGGCTGACCCTGCGCTCTTCGCGCAATCCGTTCGACCGGTGAAAATAGACGCACGCGGCTTGCGCTGTCCCTGGCCGGCGATCAGGCTGGCGCGGGCCTTGCGCGAGGGCGCAACCGAGGTCGAAATCCTCGCCGATGATCCTGCCGCGCCGGCGGAGTTGGCCGCAGTTGCCGCCCATGCCGGGGCGTCGCTGGCGAGCATGGAGCGCGACGGAGCCCGCTGGTTCGTCATCGCGCTTCGCCAAACCGATGGGATTGGCGCCGATTTGGATTGATCCCTGGTAGAAGCACGTAACGTCAACCGCTCGTTTACCTGGTTGCGCTAAGCCACGCGCTGGTAAGTAGGGACCAGGAGGACTGTAGGCGTGTCATTCGAGGGCAGCACCCTGATCGATTGGCCGGCATTCGCGCAGGCTCGCGCCGAGCTGGGCAGCGGCTTTGTCCGCATCCTGGGCTATTTTCAGGAAGACGGCATCAAATCGGTTGCCGCGATCGAAGCCGCGATGCGCTCGGGCAATGCCGCCGCCCTGGTCATTCCGGCGCATACGCTGAAGGGCGAATCGCGCCAATTCGGGGCCGAGCCGCTCGCCCGCGCCGCCGAAACGATTGAGGGCATTGCCCGCAAATGCGTCGAAACGCATGACACGCCCGACGCCGCGCTGCCGCATGTGGTGGGGTTGCGCAAGCTGTTTGACGATTCCATGGCGCTGCTTCAGCGCGAAGCCAATCCGCTGGTCGAACGCCGCCCCGCGGGTGCCTTTGGCCGCCGTCCGCTAGCGGGATTCGGTCAGGGCTGAACCCGCAAAGCGTTGGGGCCGACCCCGCGCCAGGCTGCGCCACAGCCATTCCGCCGGGCCATAGCGGAAATGCTGCAGCCAGGGGCGCGACCAGGCGAGGATCAGCACCCACACCGCTGCCACCACCAGCATCAGCTGCCACCGCTGCAAAGCGCCGTACCAGCCCAGGCCATAGCCATAGAATAACGTGGTGCAGATCAGCGATGAGGCAAGGTAGTTGCTGAACGCCATGCGCCCCGCTGCCTCCAGCCGCCGCACCATTCCGCCGCCGCGCTTGGCCAGCGCAATGATCAGGCAGGCCCAGGCCATGATCATGATCGGCCGCAACGGCGCGCTCGCGCCGAGCGTGGTCAAGGCAATCACCGCGGCATCAAAGCCCGATCGCACAGCCAGCCATGCCAGGGCGGCATAAGTCGGCAGGGTGACGGCAAAGCCGGCCAGCGCAATCCATATATAGCGCCGCTGCGGCCAGGCGCCCGTCAACAGGCCGCTCGACAAGGCGGCCATCCCCATCAGCATATAGGCCAAGGTCTCAGCGCCGACGGCCAGCACTTCCTGCACGGGCGTTGCCGCATCTTCAGCCCAGCGATC
>JBOFDB010000525.1:0-7370 GCA_051646545.1 Sphingomonas sp. | reverse complement strand
TGCGTCGTGCCCGCATAGCTGCGGCCTGCCGACGGATAGATTGTGCGGGAGAATTGGTTGTTAAAGGCAGCGGACGGCTCGCCCAGCGCGTTCAGCACGCGAATGATCGAGTTTGCCGAGCCGATCAGATTGTTATTATAGGCATTGTAGGCGACATCTTCATAAGACGCGCCACAGCACGCCTCGTTGCGCTTGGTGTAATCACCGATCAGGCGGATGCTGAGGTCGCTTGACGGTTGGAACAGCAACTGCCCGCGCAGGAAATAGCGATCACGGTTGTTGATCCGCGTGTTGTTGGTCGCATCGTACAGATAGCCGTCGCGGCGGACATAGACGCCGTCGAGCCGGGCGGCGAGCGACTCCGTCAGCGGTGCGTTGATGTTACCATCGACCCGGAAGTAATTGTAATTGCCGTAGCTCAGCGATCCGCCTGCGCCGAAATGGAAATCGGGCTGCTTTGAATAGATGCTGATGATACCCGCCGAGGCATTGCGCCCGAATAGCGTGCCCTGCGGGCCGCGCAGCACCTCCACCCGGTCAATATCGCCAAGTTCATTGAGGCCGATACCCGAACGCGAGCGATAAACGCCGTCAACGAAAACCGCGACCGAGCTTTCCAGGCCGGGATTGTCGCCAACCGTGCCGATACCGCGCAAGCGGGCCGAGCCATTGGCTTCGTTGCCGGTCGACGAGACGAGCAGCGACGGCGCAACCTGGTTGAGCTGGCGGATGTCGTTGGCGCCGGAGCGTTGCAGGCTGGCTTCGTTCACCACCGACACCGCGATCGGCACGTCGGCCAGCACCTGGGCACGGCCCTGGGCGGTCACGACGATTTCCGGGGTTGACGATTGTTCGTTATTGTCGCTCGAAGCGCTCTGAGCGGCGGGCGCATTGGCCTGGGGCTCGGCCGCCGCCGTCTTGGCCGATGCCGGCTGGACCAGAGCGATAGCGAGAACCGCGGCCGCACTGGCCGTCAACAACTGAGAAGTCTTCATATCATCCTCCCGCAAGCCGGCCCGTTTGAACGCGTGGCCGTACCTTCGCATCGAAATAGAGCGCGCGCCTGCCGTAACGTCAAGCGAAAGCGTGCAGCCAAACTGCGCTTTGCCGCCGCTGTGGCGCAAATGTCATACTAGTGAAATGTTCGCCCCGGCCAGAACGCCGTTTCGAAACCACTCTTGAACGGCAATGCAGAACATTGGCGCCAGGTCGAAACGAACGCGGCGTTTACATGGTCAATAGCCATTCAGCCGCGCAAAGCGATCGCGATGATAGGCGGCATTGCCGTACATCGGTTCGAGCACCGCCGCCCGCTTCAGATACAGGCCCGCATCATGCTCGTCGGTCATGCCGATGCCGCCATGGAGCTGGATCATTTCGCGGCTGACCAGCTTCAGCGTGTCGCCTGCCACCGCCTTGGCGAGGCTGACCGCCTGGTCGACGTCCGACCGGTTGGCGTCGATCGCCTCCAGCGCGCCCTCGACGACCGACCGCATCAGCTCAAGCTCGGTCAGCATCTTCGCCATGCGGTGCTGCAGCGCCTGAAAGGTTGAGAGCTTTTGCCCGAACTGGACGCGCGTCTTGAGATAGTCGTTAGTCGTTTCAAAGGCTTGCGTCGCCAGACCCAGCATTTCGGCGCAGACGGCGGCGGTGGCGCGGTCGATGATCGGTTTGGCATCGACCGACAGCTTTTCGGCGGCGACGCCATCGAACTTGACGGCAGCATGGCTGCGCGAATCGACCATCTTGCGCGGCGCGCGCAAAACGCCCTGAGCGGCGCCATCGATCAGATAAAGGCCATCCGTCGCGGCAACGACGAACACCCCGGCGCTGTCGCCTTCCGCGACGAAATCCTTGGCGCCGCTGAGCTTGCCGCCGGTGACGCTCGTCTTGATCGTGGCGGGGCTGTGGTTGGGGCCCTCATCGACGGCGAGCGCCGCGACGACCTCGCCCGATGCGATGCGGGGAAGCCACGCCTGTTTCTGCGCCTCGCTGCCGCCGAGCACGATCGCGCTCGCGGCCGCCGCCGTCGCAGCCAGCGGTGAGGCGGTCAGCGTGCGACCCAGCTGCTCGAGCACCAGACCCAGCGACAGGTAACCGAACGCGGTGCCGCCAAACTCTTCGGGGATGACGATGCCCGCCAGCCCCATCTCGCCCAGCGCGCTCCACGCTGCCGGATCATAGCCGGTGATCGAGCCGCTGTTGCGCAACTGGCGCAGCGCCGTGACGGGCGATTCATTATCCGCCCATTCGCGCGCCATATCGCGCAGCATTGTCTGTTCTTCGCTGAGTACGGCCATTGTCCCTGCCCCGAATATGTCGTCATGCCAGCGAAGGCTGGCATCGTTGGGTTATCAAGCGATCCCAGCTTTCGCTGGGATGACGTTGCAAACGCTATTGATGATCGAGCATCCCGAGGATGCGCTTGGCGATGACGTTGTTCTGGATTTCGGTCGAGCCGCCATAGATCGACACGGCCTTGCCCCACAGCCAGGTGCGGGTCTGGGCGAGTTCGTCGGCGGTGAAGCCCTCGCCTTCCCAGCCCAGCCCGGCCATGCCCATGATCTCGATCCCAAGCTCGGCGCGTTCCTGGGTGATGCGCGCGCCGACATTCTTCATGATGCTGGTCGCAGCCGACGGCCCCTGGTTCGACTTCGCCTCCAGCGCGGCGCGGCGCAGCGTGAGGGCGAAGGCGCGCGAGTCCATCTCGTGCTTGATGATGCGGGTGCGCAGATCGCCATCGGCGACGCGACCGTCACCATCTTCGCCACGATATTGCTTGGCGAGCGCGCTAATCGGCTTGCCGGCGAACAGCCGCGACGCGGTCGAGCCGCCGCCTGACAGGCTGTTGCGCTCGTGCTGCAGCAGCCGCGTGCCGATTTCCCAGCCCTGGCCTTCGCGGCCGACAAGATTGCCCTTGGGCACTTTCACATCGGTGAAGAAGGTCTCGCAGAACGGCGACTGGCCCGAGATCAGCCGGATCGGCCGCGTCTCGACACCCGGCGAGGTCATGTCGATCAGCAGGAAGCTGATGCCGGCATGTTTCTGCGTCTTGTCGGTGCGGACCAGCGCAAAGCATTTGTCGGCCCATTGCCCGCCCGACGTCCAGGTCTTCTGACCATTGACGAGGTAATGGTCGCCCTTGTCCTCGGCGAAAGTCTGGAGGTTGGCGAGGTCGGATCCCGCGCCGGGTTCCGAATAGCCCTGGCACCAGCGCACTTCGCCCTTGGCAATGGCCGGGATATGCTCGTGCTTCTGCGCTTCGCTGCCATATTCGAGCAGCGTCGGGCCGAACATCATCACGCCCATGCCGCCGATCGGATTCCACGCGCCCACGCGCGCCATTTCCTCGCCCAGCACCCGCGCCTCGGCGCGGGAGAGGCCGCCGCCACCATATTGCTTGGGCCAGGTCGGCACGCCCCAGCCCTTGTCGCCCATCGCCTGGCGCCAGGCGCGCTCATCGGCGCTTTCTTCGGTCGGCCCTTCGACCGCCGACATCAGATTATCCTTGCCCTTGAGCGACGCCGGAAAATTCGCCGCGAGCCAGTCGCGGACATCAGCACGGAATGCTTCCAGTGCCTGAGCGGGGGTGTCGAGTTCGGCGGCAGTTGCCATAGCCCTCTCCTTCGGTCGGTTCGCGATCTACATCGTCGCCAATCCGAATATCGGGTATGGTGCGGCCTGTCCATCACCAGCAGATAAAAGGGGCGGGTGCGATTGCACCCACCCCCAAAGGATGGCCCTGGGCCGCCGTGTCAGTTTTGCGGTGCGGTCGTGATGCTGGTCGAGGTCTTTTCCTTAACCACTGGCTTGGCCGTCACCACCCGGTGCGTCGAGCGGCGGACCACCCGATGTGTGGACGAAGCGTGCGTGACGGTCGGCGCAACCTCTTCCGTTTCGGTCGTCACGGTCGCCGCAATGGGCTGAGGCTGCGGTTGCGGCGCGGGCGGCGTCACCACCACGGGCGGCTGGGCGCGCGCAGCGGCGGCATCGGCCTGCGCCGAGGCGGCGGCCTGTTGCGCAGCATCAGCCCGGGCGTTGGCAGCGGCGGCCTGTTCCTGCGCGCTCATCGCGGCATTCGTCGCGCTGGCAGCGGTTTCGCGCTGCTGATCAACCGCGTTGCGATGGGAAATCCCGATCGCGGTGTCGGCAAGCTCGGATGCGTGGTTGGCGGCGGCGATCGCTTCGTCCTTATGCCCGCTTTTCAGGTCTTCCTGCGCATCGCGGAGCGCGGCCTGGGCCTCGGCCTGCAAATGCGGCACTTCGCCGCTGGCGCCGACCTTGTTGGCGGCGTCAACCTTGGCGCTAGCCGCCGCAATCGCTTCGCGCGCGCGATCGGCCTTGCCTTCGGCCAGCACCGGTGACGCCAGGATGGCGATCGACGCGGCAATACTGATCCCCCCGGCCAACTTTGCGAAGTTACGCATAACAGTTACTCCAGCTGAACGGTCCAGCCGTCCAACGGGCGATGGCCGATCGGGTTCCAGCGATGCCCTGGTTTCAGGCCTGTTCGCGCCCTGGACGCCGACTGAGCGCGACGTCGAGATGCCCGCCGGCATCGACCAACGTCACCTCTCCTGTCACGCTGCGCATCGCAGGGTCGAGCAGATGGACGATCGGGGCAGCGACGTCATCCGCCATGGTGGCGATGGCCATCGGCACCGCAGCGGCGATCCGCTCGTTGAGCTTGGCAAACCCTTCTGCGCCCAAGCGCTTTTCAAACCAGCCCGTGCCGACATAGCCGGGAGCGACCGCATTCACCCGGATCGCCGGCGCCAGCACGCGCGCCATGCTTTTGGTGAGCGTGATGAGCGCGCCCTTTGAACAGGCATAGGCAACCGATGATCCCATGCCGTACACGCCCGCAACGCTGGCGACATTGACGACCGCGCTCGCCGGGCCTGCCTTCATCGCCGGGGCGCAGGCGCGGATCATCTGGAAAGCGGCAATGGTATTTAGCCGATAGATATCGATAAAATCCTCCGCCTCCAGCGCGTCCAGATCCTCATGATTGGCGAATTTGGTCTTGCCCGCATTGTTGACGAGCAGGTCGATCCGCCCGAATTCGGCCAAAGCGGCATCGGCAAGCGCGCGGCACTGCGCATCATCGGCGATATCGGCCTGGACTGCGATGGCGCCGTTACCGACCTCGGCGGCGAGTGCCTCGGCCTCGTCGCGGCTTGAGGCATAGTTGATCGCGCACCGCACACCGCGTGCCGCCAGCCGCCGCACCACTGCCGCGCCAATGCCGGTGCCGCCCCCCGTCACGATCGCGCTCATCCCCGCCATTGCGTCTGCCATCATACCTCTTCCTGCCATTTTAGAAGATTGCGTATGGCATTTTCGCAAGGGCTCGCCTAGCGGGAGCGCAACGACAAGGGAGGCCCGCCGTGACTGCCGACGCCATGCTCGCCAGCGAATTTGCGACGTTGCCCGATTTGCTGCGCGCCCATGCCGGCGAGCGGGCCGACAAGATCGCGATCGGCGATGCAGCGAGCAGCCTGACCTATGCCGCGCTCGACGCGCGGATGGACCGGGTCGCGGTCGGGTTGCAGGCGGCGGGCGTGAGGCCGGGCGGCGCGGTCGCCATCGTCGGGGCGGCGTCGGTTGATTATGCCTGCGTCTTCCTGGCGGCGTTGCGCATCGGCGCTGCCGCCGCGCCCATCGCGCCGTCGGCGACGCCCGACCAGATTGCCGCGATGATCGCCGATAGTGGCGCGCCCATCGTTTTCCTCGATGACGCGACGGCGGCAGCGCTGGCAGACCACACCATCGCCGCGCGCATCGTGACGTTCGGTACGGCATTCGATGCCTGGCTGCCCCCCGCCGGCGCCAGACCCGCGCCCGTCACCATCGCGCCCGCCGATCCGTTCAACATCATCTATTCCTCAGGCACCACCGGCACGCCCAAGGGCATCGTCCAGAGCCATGCGATGCGCTGGGCGCATATCGGCCGCAATTCGGGCGCGGGCTTTGGCGAGGCGGTCACGCTGCTGGCGACACCGCTTTATTCCAACACCACGCTGGTCAGCTTCCTGCCGACGCTGGGTTGGGGCGGCACTGCGATATTGATGGCAAAATTTGACGCCCGCCAGTTTCTGGAACTGGCCGAGCGCTATCGCGCCACGCATACCATGCTGGTGCCGGTGCAGTATCAGCGGATTATGGCGCTGCCCGATTTCGACCGGTTCGATCTTTCCGCCTTTCGCCTGAAAACCTGCACCAGCGCGCCCTTTTCGGCGGCGCTGAAGGCTGATGTGCTGGCGCGCTGGCCGGGGTTGCTGGTCGAATATTACGGCATGACCGAAGGCGGCGCGTCGACCATGCTCGTTTGCAACGCGCACCCCGACAAGCTCCATACCGTGGGCGTCCCGATCGACGGGCACGACATGCGGCTGATCGATGACGACGGCAATGAGGTCGCGCCCGGCGCCATGGGCGAGGTTGTCGGCCGGTCGCCTTCGATGATGAACGGCTATCACGGCCGCGAAGAAGCGACGCGAGCGGCCGAATGGCATGATGCCGATGGCAATCGCTTCATCCGCCACGGCGATGTCGGGCGGTTCGATGCCGATGGCTTCCTGATCCTGATGGACCGCAAGAAAGACATGATCATCTCAGGCGGCTTCAACATCTATCCCAGCGATCTGGAGGCGGTGCTGCGCGACCATCCCGATGTCGCCGATTGCTCGGTCATCGGCGTGCCGTCCGACGCCTGGGGCGAGACGCCGGTCGGGTTTTTCGTGCCGGCGCGTGCGGGGGTCGATGCGGACGCCATTCTGGCTGCCACCAACGCGCGGCTGGGCAAGACGCAGCGGCTGGCGGCGCTCCACGCCATCGACGTGCTGCCGCGCAGCGCGATCGGCAAGGTGCTGAAGCGCGAGCTGCGCGATCGGCTGGCGACGGTGGCGGCATGACCCCGCTCGCCGACATTCTGGCGGGCGCGGTGGCGGAGGGCGACAGCTGGCGCCTCACCATCCCCGCCGACTGGATGCAGGGCCGCACCACTTATGGCGGGCTGTCGAGCGCCATTGCGCTCCACGCCGCGCAAGCGTGCGAACCCGATTTGCCGCCGCTCCGATCAGCCCAAATCTCGTTCATTGGTCCGTTGGCAGGCGAGGTGCGCGTCACCGCCACCAAGCTGCGCCGCGGCCGCACCGCCGCTTTCATCCAATCCGACATCGTCTCGGATGCCGGACTGGGGTTCCGCGCGACCTTCGTGTTCATGGCGGACCAGCCGTCGCGCGTCGATTTCAATCAAGTGCCGCCGATGGACCGCAGGCCCCCCGGTCCAGACGACCGGATTTACACCGGGCCTGACAATGTCTTCATCGGCAATTTCAACTTTCTCGACATTCGCGACGGCGTGG
>JBOFDB010000597.1:0-2924 GCA_051646545.1 Sphingomonas sp. | reverse complement strand
GATCGCTGGTTCCCCGGCATCATCGCGGGCGAAACCGTCGCCGCGCTTGCCATTGACGAGCGCGCCAAGCACGGCACCGGCATTGCGATGAAGGCCGAGCGCGCGGGCAATGGCTTCCGCTTGTCGGGCACCAAACAATTTGTCGGCCATGGCCATGTCGCTGACGTCATCCTCGTTGCGGCGCGCACGGCGGGCAGCGCGGAAGACGGGGATGGCATCACCCTGTTCGCGGTCGACAAGGGCGCGGCCGGGCTTTCCGCCCAAGCCGAACGGCTGGCCGACAGCTCGATCGCGGCGCGGCTGACCTTTGACGGCGTCGAAGTCGATGCCGATGCGGTGATCGGTGAAGTTGACGCGGGCGCCGATCCGCTCGGCCGCCTGCTGCGCGCCGGCCGCGCCGGTGCGTCGGCCGAATTGCTCGGCGTTGGCGGCGGCGCGATGGCGATGACGGTGGAATATCTCAAGCAGCGCAAGCAGTTCGGCGTGCCGATCGGCAGCTTTCAGGCGCTTCAGCACCGCGCGGCGCACCTTTACAGCGAAATGGAAGTCGCCCGCGCTGCCGTCCTTAAGGCGCAGCAATTGCTCGACGCGGGCGCGCCCGAGGCAGACCAGGCCGTGTCGGTCGCCAAGGCGATGACCAGCCTCGCCACCACGCTCAGCGTGCAGGAAGGCGTCCAGATGCATGGCGGCATCGGCATGACGGACGAATATGACATTGGCTTCTACATGAAACGCGGGCGCGTGCTTGCCGAGCTGTTTGGCGATGCCAATTTCCACGCCGATCAGCTGGCGCGGGCGGCGGGCTATTGATCAACCCCTCCCGGCGCGGGGAGGTAGAGGAAATCGCATGACCGACACCCCCTCCCCCACTGATCTTGCCGCCAAGCTGGTGCGGCTGCTCGATGTCGAGCAGCTCGATACCGATTTGTTTCGTGGGCCTTGCGGTGATGATGGTTTTGGCCGGGTCTTTGGCGGCCAGGTGATCGCGCAGGGGCTGCAAGCGGCGCAACGCTCGGTCGAGGAGGAGGGCGAAGCGACCAAGGCGGCGCATTCGCTGCACGCTTATTTCATGCGCGCAGGCGACGAGAACCACCCGATCATCTATCGTGTGGTGCGCGATTTCGACGGCAAGAGCTTCGCCACCCGGCGTGTCGTCGCCACGCAGCGCGGCTCGCCGATACTCAGCATGACGGTGTCGCTGCAGCGCCCCGAACAGGGCCTGCACCATCAAGACGCCATGCCCGACGTGCCGCCGCCGGAGGCGCTGAAGAACGAGCTAGAGCTGCGGGCGCCGGTGAAGGACCAAATCCCCGAACGCTTTCGCGATAATTTCCTGCGCCCGCGTATGGTTGAGATCCGCCCCGTCGAGCCGCGCGAATGGACCAACCTTGAAAAACGCCCGCCGCGCCAGGCCAGCTGGTTTCGCGCCATTGCCCCGGTGGGCGATGACCCGGCATTGCACCGGGCCATTCTTGCCTATGCCAGCGACATGACGTTGCTGGGCACGGGCACGCTGGCGCATGGCGTCCATTGGATGACGCACAAGCTGCAGACCGCGAGCCTCGACCATGCCGTGTGGCTGCACGAGCCCTTTCGCGCCGATGATTGGCTGCTTTACGTGTGCGACAGCCCCTGGACGGGCCATGCGCGCAGCTTCAATCGCGGCAAGGTCTTTGCGCGTGATGGTCGGCTGGTAGCGAGCACCGCCCAGGAAGGGCTGATGAGGTTACGGGAGTAGCAGCATGACATTGTCCACCGATATCAGCGATTTCACCCGCCGTGACTTTACCTTTGACGGCAAGACCAAGCCGGTCTTGACGATCGGTGATCGCGGCCCGGCGGTGATCGTCATCCACGAAGTTTACGGCTTCACGCCCACCCTCGCGCGCTTTTGCCGCTGGATCGCCGAGGCGGGGATGCGCGTTTATGCGCCGATCCTGCTTGGCACGCCCGACGCCGAAAATCCGGCCGTCATTACGGCAGGACGAATTGCCCATCTCTGCGTCAGCCGTGAATTCACGATGTTGCGATCGAACCGGTCGAGCCCGATTGTCGACTGGCTGAAACCCCTGGCGCGCCAAGCGCATGCGGAATGTGGTGGCCCTGGCGTCGGCGCCATTGGCATGTGCCTGACCGGCGGCTTCGCCTTGTCGATGGCCGTTGATCCCGTGATGCTGGCGCCGGCGCTGTCGCAGCCCGGCATGCCCCCACGCGACGCCGCCGCGCTGGATATTTCTCCGGCCGATCTCGCCTGCGTCAAGGCACGCACCGAGCAAGAGGGGCTGGAGATTCGCGGCTATCGCTTTGAAGGCGATCCTTTGTCGCGGCCGGAAAAATTTGAAACGCTGCGCACCGTTTTCGGCCCGGCGTTTAAAGGCACCGTGCTGCCCGACAGCGCAGGCAACCCGGAAAGCCCGCTGGCGCGCGCGGGCCGCCCGCCGCACAGCGTGATGACCGGGGATCTGATTGACGAACCCGGCCAGCCGACCCGTGCGGCGGCGGACGACGTCATTGCGTTTTTCAAGGCACGGCTGGCCGCCTGAACCGCCCCTGTCTGTCCCATTCAGGAACAGTGCGGGCGGAATCGCGTAACAAGGTCACACCCGATCCCCGGGCAGAGGATGTTGTTATGCGTATTTCCAAAGCTCTTGCTGCGGCCGGACTGGCGCTTTCGGCGGTCACCATGACGACGGCGGCGCAGGCCCATGATGATGACCGTGGCCGTTATGATCGCGACTATCGCTATGATCGTGATCATCGTGACGGGCGCTATGACCGCGACCATCGTTATGAAGATCACGACCGCCGCTACGGCTGGGGGCGCGGCTATCGCCATTGCTGGAATGAATGGCATTGGCATCACCGCGTTACCGTGTGCCGCTAATCAGCCGGTGACTCGCGCGGGGAAGCCTTGGCGCTTCCCC
>JBOFDB010000538.1:0-2786 GCA_051646545.1 Sphingomonas sp. | reverse complement strand
TGCCACGACCGTTCAGCTGTCTCCACGCCAATGAGCAAGGAGGCTCCAATGCAACGCGAATCAAACCGCGGCGGACGGTACCGCGACGAGGATGAGGATTATGGCCGCAGCAGCGGCGGCGGCGGTCGTCGCGGCTATGCGGAGAATATGGGCCAGGGCGGCTATTTCGGCGACCCCGAAGGCCATGCCGAGATTGGCCGGCGCGGCGGCGAAGTCCGCCACGAACGCGCCATGCGCGCCCCCCGCGATCGTGATGGCCATGCCCAGGATGTTGGGCAGGGCGGCTATTTCGGTGATCCCGAGGGCCATTCCGAAATCGGCCGTCGTGGTGGCCAGGTGCGGCATGATCGCGCCATGCGGGCGCCGCGCGACGAATATGGCCATGCCGATGATGTTGGCCAGGGCGGCTATTTCGGCGACCCTGAAGGCCATGCCGAAATCGGCCGTCGCGGCGGCGAGGTAAGGCATGAACGCGCCCAACGCGCGCAACGCGACCAATATGGCCATGCCGAAGACGTTGGCCAGGGCGGCTATTTCGGCGATCCCGAAGGCCATGCCGAAATCGGTCGCCGGGGCGGTGAAGTGCGGCACGAACGCGCCCAGCGCGCGCCGCGCGACCAATATGGCCATACCGAGGATCGCGGCCAGGGCGGCTATTTCGGTGACCCCGAAGGCCATGCCGAAATCGGCCGGCGTGGCGGGCAAGTGCGCCATGAACGCGCCATGCAAGCCCGCCACGACATGGATGAGCCGGACGATGGCGGGCGCGGCGGCTATGGCCGTGGCGGCGGCAATCGCGGCGGCGGCGGCCGCGAGCCGGAATATTCGGGTTCGGGCGGTGGTCGGTCGCGCGGTCGTTACGACTGACACTGACGGGGCGGCTCTTCACCGGGCCGCCCCTTTTTATAGGAGCGGGACCATGACCAGTGGCATGGGTGGCCATTCGCCGTCCAATCTGGCGCATTACCTGAACGGCGTCGATTTTCCCGCCAATCGCGACGATTTGCGCGAACAGGCCGAGGATAATGGCGCCGAGGACGAGGTGCTCGAGGTGATCGAGATGATGCCCGACGAGGATTTCGAGTCGATGGCCGATGTGATGGTGGCCTATGGCGAAGCCGCAGCACAGGCGCGCGGCGAAGGCGACGACGACTAGGTCCGCACCCCGGGCAACGCGGCAATCGCTTTTGCAATTTCGGGCAACCGGGCAAAGGCCTTGCCGCTTTGGCGCCCAATGCGGATCAGCGCCGGCAGCTGCGTTGGCTGACGCGCCAGACTGGCCAGCACGCGGCCGAGCGCCATTGATCCATCGGGGTTCATCCCCACCAAAGCGGCGGGCGGCAAGGCATCGCGCGCGGTATCCGAAATCACGCGGATCGCGGCGAAGGGCAGGCCATGCCGTTGAGCGACACGGGCAGCAACATGCGACTCCATATCGACCGCGAGCGCGCCGGTAGCGGCGTGGAGCCGTGCCTTCTCGGCGGGAGAAGCGGCGATATGGTCCTGCCCGAGGATGGCACCGTGATGCGCCTCAGGGAGAAGTTTTTCCAACCGCCATAGCCCGTTCGTGTCGAGCGACGCCGAGACACGGGCGTCGGGCGACGCCCCCCTGGCCCGTCCCTCGACGTCGCTCGGGACGAACGGGGGAATGTGGAGGACCACATCCCCCACCCCAAGCGCTGGATCAAGCGCGCCGGCGATGCCACAGGAGAGGATCAGCGCGACATCAGGGAAGAATTCGAGCTGATTCTCCAGCGCCGCCTCGAGTCCGGCGGCGTTGCCGCCGCCTGGCACCGCGACGATGTTGGGGGCGGCAAGCAGCTTGGCTTCCCGCTGCAAGCCGCAGGCGATGAGGATCATTTCGGCGACCCCGGACAAGAATCGTCATGCCGGACTTGTTCCGGCATCCACCGTTGGGCTCGATCCACAGGCTGCGTTTCTAACGGCGCGGTGGACCCCGGCACAAGGCCGGGGTGACGGTTGAAAGGGTTGCAGCGGGACCGGGCGACGCCGGCCCCCCTCACATCCCCCACACGACCTGCCGCTCGTTCGATCGCTTCAAATTCCGGTACCGCGCCACCGCCCAGAGCGGGAAATATTTCGGGTAGCCGTGGTAGCGCAGGTAAAAGACGCGGGGGAAGCCGCCGCCGGTATAATGTTCCTGCCCCCACAGGCCATCATCCTGCTGGGTGTCGATCAGATATTGGACGCCACGCTCGACCGCCGGATGGTCCACCTTGCCCGCCGCCATCAGCCCGAGCAGCGCCCAGCCGGTTTGCGAGGCGGTGGAGGGGGCAGGCTCATAACCGGCATAATCGAGCTTATAGCTGTCGCAATCCTCGCCCCAGCCGCCATCGGGGTTCTGGATCGAGATCAGCCAGTCGGCCGCACGCGCCATGCTCGGATGGTCGCCGCCAAGCCCCGCGGCGTTCAGCGCGCACATCACCGACCAGGTGCCATAGATGTAGTTCACGCCCCAGCGGCCGAACCAGCTGCCATCGGCCATCTGTTCCTTGGCGAGGAAATCGAGCGCGGCGGCCATGCGCGGCGTATCGGGGCGATCGCCCAATTGCGCGAACATCGACACGCACCGCGCGGTCACGTCGCTGGTCGGCGGATCGAGCAGCGCGCCATGATCGGCAAAGGGGATGTTGTTGAGGTAATCATAGGTGTTGTCGGCATCGAACGCGCCCCAGCCGCCATTTTTGGACTGAAGCCCCACCGTCCATTCCACACCCCGGTCGATTGCCTCATCATAGCCGCCGGCCAGGGCGAGTTTGTCCTTG
>JBOFDB010000239.1:0-1466 GCA_051646545.1 Sphingomonas sp. | reverse complement strand
CGGTTCTGAAGGCGCTGCTCGCGACCGGATAGGGACGGCGAGGGACGGATCGAGGCCCGCGACACTGCCGCCCGATGGCGCGGCGTTCAGCGCCGGCCGTTCAGCCAGGCTTCGCAACCCCGGATGGGGTTCAACCGGCAGGAGTCACCGGTATAGCCGTTGGCCCGTTGCATCGCGGCCTCCAGCTGCCACATCCGCGCCGTCCACTGGGGCATATAGGCGAAGCATTGGGGCTCGGGCATCAGCACGCCCTGGGCCGCGTAAAGGGCCCGCTGCTGCTGCGTGGCGGCCGATTCCTGGAGGCAGCGATAGGCCAGGGCCTGCACCTGGCGATATTCCGCCTGGATATCCTGCGCCATGGCGGCCGAAGCCAGGGGCGCCGGCGCAATGGCGCCCATCGTCAGTGCGGCGGCAATCGATACCATCAGCTTGGCGGCCATGACCATCTCCGTTTCGGCGGCGGACCGGGTGCCGGTCCGTGAACGATATCCGGTCTAGGGACGATGCCGCGTCGCGCCCATTGCTGGCGCTTGGCGATGATTGGCGCGCGTTGAGTTATCCGGGCGGGCCGAGGTCGAGCGGCGGCGCGGGCTGTTCGAGCCGTTCATCGGGCCCGCCGCGGGGCAATCCGAACACGCTGGACTTGTGACAGGGATCATTCGGCTGGCGCCGGCGAGGCGGCTCAGCCGGCGCTCTTTTCGCTCGCCGCGGCGATCATCGCTTCCGCCATTCGCTTGAAATGGGCGCTCGGACCCTCGGCGCCGGCGCTCTGGCGGCTGATCCTGGCGCCTTCGAGCAGAAGCCACAGGGTGTCGGCGACCAGCTCGGGTTCGGCCAGCCTCGCCCTGACGCACAGGCTGACGAAGCGGTCGCGGTGCGATTTCTTGCCCGCCTCGATCACCCGCCGCGCCGGATGATCGTCCTCGGCCAGGTCGATGGCCGCGGTCGCCATCTCGCAGCCACGTTCATCGGCTTCGATACAGGCCGCGCCACAGGCGATCCAGGCGGAGATCTGGCCGCGCGGATCGCCGGGATGTTCGGCGTCGAGATGGTCCCACCACAGGATGGACTCGTCGACCGCCCGCTGCATGCATTCGACGATGAGCTCGTCCTTCGAGCGGAAATGCCGGTAAAGCGTCATCTTGTTGGACTGGGCGGCCTCGGCGATAGCGTCGACGCCGACCGCCCGGATGCCGTGACGATGGAACAGGTCGCGGGCCGTCGCGACGATGCGGTCTCGGGGGCGCAGTGCGGCGGCCTCATCCATCCTGTCATGCTGCAAGATCGTGTCCGACATGGCGCGCCCGAATGTTCCCTTACGTAAAATTACAGACTGTTACTGACCAGTAAGTATCTGGTATGGGGATGGCCCGGTCAAGGGGCCGTTCGGGTCATGGCTCGGGCGAATGACGCACTCACTATGCGCTCTCAGCGGGCCTGACGACGCGTTGCGACCGAGTGCAAGG
>JBOFDB010000093.1:0-3665 GCA_051646545.1 Sphingomonas sp. | reverse complement strand
CGGCTCAGCGATCTCAACGCGCGCGCGGGCGGTGCGCTTGGCGCGCCGATCGCGGTGCCGCAACTTGCAACGCTGGCGCGGCTTGCCAAGCGGCTCGGCATCCTGGTGTCGCGCTCGGTTATCGCGGCGGATGGCGATCATGACCTTGAGCTGTGGGTCCGCGCGATGCCGACGACGGATGATGGCGGCGTGACGATCCACATCACGGGCTGGCGCGCCCGCCTTGCCTGGACTCCCGGCGCGGACGAGCAAGACCGGGCGATGGATTTCGTCCGCACGGCGGCAAGCTGGGTGTGGGAGACCGACGCCGCGCTCAAGATCAGCTATATCTCGATTGGCGCGGGCGCCCGGCACGGGTTTGATTCGACCGCGCTGATCGGCCAGCCGCTCACCAAGCTATTTGCGCTGGGCGAGGATGAGCGGGGCGATTTCCCGATTCTCAATGCACTCGCCATGCATGAACGCTTCGATAGCCAACCGGCCCGGTTGCGCTTTGGCGGCCAGCCGGTCGAATTGAGCGCGACGCCGCGCTTTGACGCGTCGGGCGGCTTTACCGGCTTTTTCGGCGCCACGACGATGATCGAGGCACGCGCGCCGCGCGATCGCTTGTTGCCCGAGGCGGGGGAAGGGGCGGTGGCGGCGCTGCCCGATGCCTTTGCCGGGCGGCTCGACAAGGCATTGCGCGCGCCGCTGGGGCGCATCATTGCCAATGCCGATTCGATCAGCGCCCAGTCGGAAGGGCCGCTGCGCCAGGATTATGCCGATTATGCGAGCGATATCGCCACGGCGGGGCGGCATTTGCTGGGCCTGATCGACGATCTCGTTGATCTGAATGCGATCGAGCGTCCCGATTTCACCACCACGCCTGAGCCGATCGATATGGCGGATGTCGCGCGTCGCGCCGCCGGGCTGTTGGCGGTGCGCGCGCAGACCGCGAATGTACGGATCGACAAGCCCACTGAAATCGATGCGTTGCCGGCGACGGGCGAGTTCCGCCGCGCGCTGCAGGTGCTGGTCAATCTGGTCGGCAATGCCGTCCGCTATTCGCCCGATGGCGGCATGGTCTGGCTGCGCACCGAACGGGATGGCGACCATGCCGCCGTCATCGTCGCTGATCAGGGGCGCGGCATCGCGCTTGCCGATCAGGAACGGATTTTTGAGAAATTCGAACGCGTTGACCCCAGCGAGACGGGCGGCAGCGGCCTGGGGCTTTACATCGCGCGCCGCCTTGCCCGCGCCATGGGTGGCGACGTTACGGTCGACAGCGCGCCGGGCATGGGCGCGCGATTTGTGTTCACGCTGCCCTATCGCGACGCCTGACGCCGATTGACGCGCGCGCTTGCACGGCTAGGCTCGCCGAACCGGATCCTGCTGTCGGACCGGTGATAGTGGGAGATCCGTCATGCGTAAGGCAATTTTGGTCGCAACTCTGGTGGCGCTGACCGCCGGCGCCGCGCCTGGCCTGGCTGCGCCGTGCAAGGACGCCAAGGGCAAGTTCATCAAATGCCCGCCCGCCAAGGCCGTCAAGCCGACCAAATGCCGCCTGAACGGCAAGTTCGCGAGCTGCAGCACCAAGGGCGCCAAGCCGATTTGATGATTGTCCCGCTCATCCCCGCCTGCGCGGGGATGAGGGTTTCGGGTTCAACGCTTCAGCGCCGCCGCGACCACCAGATTGCGAGCAGGCCCATTGCGGCCAGCACGGCGCCGCGCACGGCCCAGGGGCGCTGGTCAAGCATGAAGCTGTTGGCGGGCCAGTGGATATAGCCCAGCCCCTGGCCGACCCAGAGCAGCCCTATCAACAGCGCCAACACGCCGATGATGCCGGTGGCGGTGCGGGCCATCAGCGCTGGCTCAGCGGCACATAATCGCGCTGCGTCGGGCCGGTGTAAAGCTGGCGCGGGCGGCCGATTTTCTGCGCGGGGTCGGAAATCATCTCATTCCACTGTGCCACCCAGCCGACCGTGCGGGCAAGCGCGAACAGCGCGGTAAACATCGTTGTCGGGAAGCCGATCGCTGACAGGATGATGCCCGAATAGAAGTCGACATTGGGGAACAGCTTCTTTTCGATGAAATAGGGATCGTTGAGCGCGATCTCCTCGAGCCGCAGCGCGGTTTCAAAGACCGGATCGGTGACGTTCAGCGACTTGAACACTTCGCGCACCGTCTGCTGCATCACCGTCGCACGCGGATCGTAATTTTTGTAGACGCGGTGGCCAAAGCCCATCAGGCGGAAGGGATCATTCTTGTCCTTCGCCCGCTCAATATAATGCGGGATACGGTCGGGCGTGCCGATTTCGCGCAGCATGTTGAGCGCGGCTTCATTGGCGCCGCCATGCGCCGGTCCCCACAGGCAGGCAATGCCCGCCGCGATGCACGCGAACGGATTGGCGCCTGACGAGCCCGCCAGCCGGACGGTCGAGGTCGAGGCATTCTGCTCATGATCGGCATGGAGGATGAAGATGCGGTCCAGCGCGCGCTCGACCACCGGGTTCACTTCATATTCCTCAGCGGGCACGCCAAACGTCATCCGCAGGAAATTGCCCGTATAGCTCAGCGAGTTGCGCGGATAGATCATCGGCTGGCCGATCGAATATTTATACGCCGCCGCCGCGATGGTCGGCATTTTGGCGATCAGCCGGTGGCTCGCGATCATCCGCTGGTGCGGATCGGTGATGTCGGTCGAGTCGTGGTAGAAAGCGCTGAGCGCACCCACCACGCCGCACATCACCGCCATCGGGTGCGCATCGCGACGGAAGCCGCGATAAAAGGTCATCAGCTGCTCATGCAACATGGTGTGGCGGGTGATGGTGTGGCTGAAATCGGCAAGGCCCTGCTGGCTGGGCAATTCGCCGTTCAACAGCAGGTAGCAGACTTCCATGAAGCTCGAATGCTCAGCAAGCTGGCCAATCGGATAGCCGCGGTGGAGCAGCACCCCTTCATCGCCATCGATATAGGTCAGCGCCGATTCGCAGCTCGCGGTCGAGGTAAAGCCGGGGTCGAAGGTGAACACACCCGCCTGGGCATAAAGCTTGCGAATGTCGACGACGCGGGGGCCGACCGAACCGGAAATGACCGAATAATCAAAGTCATTACCGTCGACAGTAAGTTTGGCGGTATCGGTCATCGCGCTTGTCCTTTCGTCAATTCGTTTCGACCACGGCCATCTGATCGGAAATACGGGCAAGGCTTTCCTCCCGTCCCAGAAGGGCAAGTACGTCAAAGATCCCGGGCGATGTCCGCCGCCCCGTCAGCGCCGCACGAAGAGGCTGTGCCACCGCCCCCAGTTTGACGCCTGCCTTTTCCGCCACCTGCCGTATCGCTGCTTCCAGCGCTTCCGTATCCCAGCCATTGGTGGCGTCAAGCGCGGTATGTGCCGCACTAAGCAACTTGGGTGCTCCGTCGCCGAGAAGCGGTGCGGCATCGGGATCGATCGTCAGCGGCCGAGCCTCAAACAGGAAGCGCGCGCTGTCGGCAAGCTCGATCAGATTGGCGGCGCGGGGTTTCAGGAACGGCATGGCGCGGGCCAGCAGCGCGCGTTGCGGGGCGTCAGGCGCAGGCTCGATCCGATCAGCGACAAGATCGGCAAGGCGCGCATCATCCGCTTCGCGGATATAATGGCCGTTCAGATTTTCGAGCTTCTTGAGGTCGAACCGACTGGGCGATTT
>JBOFDB010000467.1:0-7317 GCA_051646545.1 Sphingomonas sp. | reverse complement strand
AGGCCGCGGTCACCATCAAGGCCGCCGAGCTGATGGGCAAGCTGCACGACGCGCTCGAGCAATCGGGCTATGTCGGGCATGATCTTGAGCAGCTGCTCGTCCGCCTGCTGTTTTGCCTGTTTGCCGATGATACGGGCATTTTCGAGCCCAAGGACATTTTCCTGCAATTGCTGGAAAATGATACGCGCGAGGATGGCAGCGACACCGGCCGCGTGCTGATGGAGCTGTTCGACCTGCTCGATACGCCCGAGGCACAGCGCCAGGCGGGCCTGTCGGCGGAGCTGAACGCGTTCCCCTATATCAATGGCCAGCTTTTCGCCGGGCGGCTGCGCACGCCGGTGTTCAGCGCGCAAATGCGGCAGGATCTGCTCGACGCTTGCCGCCACAATTGGTCGGGCGTCAGCCCGGCGATTTTCGGCTCGCTGTTTCAGTCGGTCATGTCGGCGGACAAAAGGCGGCGGATCGGCGCGCATTACACGTCTGAAGCCAATATCCTGAAAGTCATCGGCCCGCTGTTCCTGGATGACCTGCGCACCGAGCTTGACGGCATTGTCGCGCGCAAGACCAATCGGCAGGCGGCGTTGCTCGAATTTCAGCACAAGCTGGCGCGGCTCACCTTTTTTGATCCGGCGTGCGGCTGCGGCAATTTCCTGGTCATTGCCTATCGCGAAGTCCGCCGGCTCGAGCTTGATTGCCTGAAAGCGCTTTACCCCGATCAGCAGATCGAGGCGGCGTTGCTCAGCCGCGTCACTGTCGATCAATTCTATGGCATCGAGATTGAGGAGTTTCCCGCGCGCATTGCCGAGGTGGCGATGTGGATGGCCGATCACCTCGCCAATAACGAGCTGAACGAGGCGTTCCGTACCAATTACGCGCGCATTCCGCTGAAGGACTCGGCGCATATCCACCACGCCGACGCGCTGGAGACCGATTGGTCGAGCGTGATCGCGCCGGAAAAGTGCAGCTACATCATGGGCAACCCGCCGTTCGTTGGGCAAAGTTTTCAATCTTTGCAACAGCGCGCCCAAATGGCGCGGATTGTTGACTCACCTAACAAACGCGCCGGCTCGCTTGATTACGTGGCAGCCTGGTTCATCAAGGCGGGGCAGTTTGTCGCGGGCAACAACCGCATCCGCTTTGCCTTTGTCGCGACCAATTCGATCAGCCAGGGCGAGCAGGTTGCGCAATTATGGCCGATCCTGTTCGATCGCTTCGCGCTGGAAATCGCTTTCGCGCACCGCACCTTTAGCTGGGGAAGCGAGGCGCGCGGCGCAGCGCATGTTCACGTCGTGGTCGTCGGGCTGACTCACCGGCTGAACGAGCCCGCCGAGAAAAGGCTGTTCAGCTATCCAGATATCAAGGGCGATCCGGTTGAAAGCCGTCATGGGGCGCTGACAGCTTATCTATTCGACGCACGCGGGGTGGCGAACCGTCATTTGGTGATCCGGGACAACAGCTCGCCATTAGTTCGCCAGAAAGTTATGAGAATGGGGAGCAAAAATTGTTGATGGAGGACACTACATATTTGACTCTAAGGAACGGCAAAAATTCTTACTTGCCGAACCTCAAGCTGCCGCTGTCTTAGTTCCTTTGGTTGGTTCACAAGAATATATTCAAGGCGGCCAGCGTTGGGTTCTCAGCCTGATCGATGTCTCTCCGGACCAGCTCCGAGCCATGCCAAAAGTTAGCGAACGAGTTCGGCGTGTGAGGAGTTTTCGATCCTCAAGCCAAAAAGAGGCTACAAGGCGATTGGCCGATTTCCCACTGCGCTTTGAAGTAAGCACAATTCCGAAGCGGAGTTTTTTAGTCGTTCCCGAGGTCAGTTCAGAACGTCGTGATTACGTTCCGATTGGCTGGCTAAATCCTCCAACAATTCCTTCAAATCTCGTTCAAACTCTGCTCGATGCCGAGCTTTGGGATTTCGCCATCCTAACCAGTCGACAGCACATGGCATGGCTCGGCCACATCGGAGGACGGCTGAAAAGCGATTACCGGTATTCGATCGGCCTCGTCTACAACACCTTCCCTTGGCCCGACGCCACACCGGCGCAGCGCGAGAAGGTGGAGGCGCTGGCGCAGGCGGTGCTCGATGCGCGCGCCAATCACCCCACTGCCAGCCTGGCCGATCTCTACGACCCCGATACCATGCCCGCCGATCTGCGCCGGGCCCACCACGCGCTCGATCTCGCGGTTGACCGGCTGTATCGGTCAGCGCCCTTCGCGTCGGATCGCGACCGCGTGGAGCATCTGTTCGGCCGTTACGAAGCACTGGTCAACCCGCTCAACACCGCCGGCATCAAGGCCAATCAGCGCGTGGCGCGCAAAGCCGCCAGAGATGCGGCTTCCGAGGCATAATGTTCGCCGGGGCGCCGCCCCCCTGTCCTACGCCCCCCTGTCCTACTCTCTTCGCCCCTGTCACCCTGCCAATCGCCATGCCGATTGCCGCGCCATCCGCCCACTGCCTGATGCTGCCCTTTGCGCGCGCGCTCGCCCCTGCATGCGCCGGTCCATCATCGCGGGGGTGGGCAACAGAGGGGGGACGTAGTGTCAACTTCGTCAACTTCGCTGCCGCCGTCGCCGGCCCGGCGGCGCCATGGCAAGGGCGAACATTGGGCCAGGGCGAACATTGGGTCAGCGCGAACATTGGGGAACATTCGCGCCGGTGGCGCCGCGCCGCCGCCCTATCGCCGTCGGCGGCCGCTGCCCGGTTCGGCCATGGGGCGCAGGCCGCGCGGGGGCGATGGCGCCGATAAACTACCCATAATGGGGGAATGCCAAGGGCCTGAATGGCCGCACCACACGAATCGCCAGGCTGGCCCGCACCGAGGGGCAATTGCGCTATCGTTCGGTTTTAAAACATAAAACGCACCGCCAGATAGCCTGTCAGGCATCTGGCACATCAAACGTATGACATTTGTTAAATATATATATGGGTATTTGCACCAGGTTGAATCGACGAGCGTGTTTTGTCAGTATGAGGGGTGGCGTTCGGCTTTCCCCAAAATATTATAGGTCACAATAAATTATTATTATTGTTGGCGATATTTGTAAACTGCCGCGATGATACAGCGGCAACGGCCCCGCTTTTCGCCAGCTTACCATTATCTGACACGATAATTGCCCGAACTGAACGCCGTTTCTGTGAGACTTTTCGGTTAATTAGAGGTTTATTCGATCCTTTTGGTAAAGACGTACGGGTTATCCTCGAACAGATTGGCCAGTTATTACGCCAGTCCTTCGGTAATTCAGGTCTTCGGCGATATCTTCAGCGGCTGGCCACACAGTCTGCGGGGCGAGCCGAACAAGTTAGCAAGGCTAATATCTGGCCGAAAAATATCATCCGAAATGGATGTAACAATAATCATTGTGCGTCAGCGTCTCGATCCGATCGGCCCGAACCACTGGCACCCGCCCTGATATTCGCCGAACATTGCGCTTACCCGCGCTCACAACGGGCCAAATCGCGGCCCTTTGCTGTGTCGGAGCGGCGCCGTGTTTGATCGTTTCTCGATCAGACCCGACGATACGACGCCGCCCTATCTGCAACTCGCGGCCTGGCTGCGCGGCCAGATTGTGCGCGGCGCGCTTGCCCCGGGCATGGGTCTGCCGTCAGAGCTGCGCTTGACCGAGCTGACCGGGCTATCCCGCCCGACGGTCCGCCGGGGTCTCGGCAAGCTGGTGGAGGAGGGGATATTGGTCCGCCGGGCGGGCGCGGGCACGTTCATTGCCCGGCGGGTCGTCGCCGGTGAAGGCGCGTTGAGCGAATTCGGCGAAGATGCGCGGCGCCAGGGAAACAGCGCCGCCGTCGTCTGGCTGACCAGGAGATATGCGCTGCCGGGCGAGGCCGAGGCCGCTGCGCTGGAGATATCGGTCAAAACCCAGGTCGCGCGGCTTGATCGCATCTGCCTGATCGACGGCGCGGCAATGGCGGTCGAACATGCCATTGTCCCTGCCGCCTATCTGCCCGAGCTCGATCAGATTGGCGATTCGATCTATGCAGCGCTGGATGAGCTCGGTGCGCGTCCCGTCTCGGGCCTGCAACGCGTCCTTCCCGGCCTGCCCAGCGCGACGGAAGCGAGCCTGCTCGGCATATCGGAACATGCCGCCATCTGGCGGGTGGAGCGGTTGACCCGGCGGGAAGATGGCCGGCCGGTAAAGCTCAATCGCTCGATCATCCGGGGCGATTACGAGTTTCTGTCGGACCTTCCGGGCGGCCGCTGGCAAGTAAAGGGGCGATGAGGCCCGCTGGGCCGACCGGTTGGTGCCCGATGCCGGTTGAAAGCACCGCGCATCCAGGCTCAACCAGCGGATTTGCGATGGATTTGCCGCCGCCCCACCGCGGCGCCGCGGTGCCGCCCCCGCCTTGCGCTGCCCTTTCCTTTGCGCCGCCCTTGCGCTATGCGCCCGCGATTGAAAGTTGCGCGGGCGCCCCGCGCACCATCTGACAGAGGTATTGTTTGGCCAAGGAAGAATTGCTCGAAATGCGGGGGCAGGTGGTGGAATTGCTCCCCAACGCCATGTTCCGCGTCCGCCTGGAAAACGACCATGAGATTCTGGGCCACACCGCCGGCAAGATGCGCAAAAACCGCATCCGCGTGCTGGTGGGCGACGAAGTGCTCGTCGAACTGACTCCCTATGACTTGACCAAGGGCCGCATCACCTATCGCTTCATGCCCGGCCGCAGCGGGCCGCCGGGCTTCTGATCTTGGCCGACGCGGCGGCACCCCGGGGCCGCGCGCTCGTGCTTGCCTCCACCTCGCCCCGTCGGCGCGAGCTGCTGGCCCGGCTGGGCATTGAGCCTGTGCGGCTGGCCAGCCCCGATATCGACGAAACGCCGCTGCCCGGCGAACTGCCCCGCCGCTATGTTGAGCGGCTGGCACGGGCCAAGGCGCGGGCGGTCGAGCGGGCACCGGGCGAGATCGTGCTGGCGGGCGACACCAGCGTCGCGGTCGGCCGCCGCATTCTGGGCAAGCCCGCCGACGAGGCTGATCTGCGCGGCATGCTGGGCCTGCTGTCGGGGCGGCGCCACCATGTCTGGTCGGCGGTGTGCGTGATCGACGGCGCCGGCACCGAACGGGCGCGCGTGTCGGACACCATCGTCACCTTCAAGCCGCTGAGCGCTGCCGAAATTGACGGCTATGTGCTAAGCGGGGAAGGCATGGGCAAGGCAGGCGGCTATGCCATTCAGGGCCGGGCCGAGGCGTTTGTCCGCTTCCTCGCCGGCAGCCATTCGGGCGTGGTCGGCCTGCCGCTATATGAAACCCGGGCGCTGTTGGTGGCGGCGGGGCTGTTGTGAGCGGCTTGTGGCTGGTCGAAGACGGCATTGGCGAGCAGCGCGCGGCGCTGGTTTGCGACGGGCGGATCATCAAGGCGCGGATCGAGCCTGACGATGCCGGGCCGCGCCTCGGCACGGTGATGGCGGCGGTGCTGGCAGAAATCGGCCGCCACCCCCGCGTGACGCTGGCCGACGGCCAGGGCGAGGCGATGCTCGATCGCGTGCCGCCAGGCCTGACGCTGGGCGCGCGGCTGATGGTGGAGGTGGTGCGGATGGCGATGCCCGAAGGCCCACGTCGCAAATTGCCGCGCGTCACGGCCGCGGTCGAAGGCGCTGTGGCGAGGCCAGGGCCGACGCTGATCGAGCGGGTTGAGGCAAGCGGCCTGCCGACGCGCGCCGTCGCCGCGCATCAACCGGACCTGTTCGAGGCGGCGGGCTGGTCCGAAGTGCTTGACGAGGCGATGAGCGGCGACATCGCCTTTCCGGGCGGGGTGCTGCGGCTGTCCATCACCCCGGCAATGGCGCTATTCGACGTCGATGGCGATGGCGAGACCGAGGCGCTCGCCGTGGCGGCGGCGCGCGCGGTGGGGGCGGCGGTGATCCGGCTCGGGATTGGCGGGTCGATCGGCATCGATTTCCCGACGCTGGGCAGCAAGGCCGCGCGGCACGCGGTGGCGGCGGCGCTCGACGCCGCGCTGGCGGATGGCGGCCCGTTTGAGCGGACCGCGGTGAACGGCTTTGGCTTTCTCCAGCTCATCCGCCCCCGGCCCCGGCCTTCGCTGCCCGAATTGCTGCTCGGCCCCGGCGCAGCGGCGCGCGCGCTGCTCCGCCAGTGGGAGCGCGAGCCACCCCCTGGCCCCTCGATCCGCCCTGCCCCCCTGCCGGTGGCGCGCTGGCTCAATGTCGAGCGCCCCGATCTGGTGGCAGAGCTTGCCCGCCGTACTGGAAATGCCGCGCCGATCACCGATATCGGGCGCGCCAACAACGCCCGATAGAGTTTATGCCGCGCGAAGCCCATTGCCCGATTTGCGACGCCCCCGCCGCGCCCCAATTGCGCCCCTTCTGCAGCCAGGGATGCCGCGATCGCGACTTGCTCCGCTGGCTGGGCGAGGCGTATCGCGTGCCGGTTCGCGCCGATGCCGAGGATGCAGCAGACGGGCTGGACAGCGGTGAAAACCACGACTAAGAGGCCGCCTCTTGCCCGGTTCGCCCGGCAATGCCCAGGTAGCTCAGTTGGTAGAGCATGCGACTGAAAATCGCAGTGTCGGTGGTTCGATCCCGCCCCTGGGCACCATTTTCCGCTGCTGCCCGGGCGGGGAGGCGATAAGGCCAGCCCGATGCGCGCCGCCCGCGCTTATCGGCGGAGGATCGGCCTAGCCAAGCCAGCCAAGCATTGCCTCATTCACCGCCTCGGGCGCTTCCCATGGCACGAAATGCCCGGCATCGACGGTGACGAGCGTAAGGTCGGGGACAAACCGACCAAGCCCCTCAAGCTGGCTGGGCTTGAGCGCGGTGTCGGCCAGCCCCCAGATAACGAGCACAGGCATTTGCATCGGCGGAAAGGGCTGGCTCAGAAAGGCGGGGCGCTCGGGCAGCGGTTCGTCAATGGCAGGGACGATGATCTGGCTGGCGCGATACCAGTTGAACATCGCGGTCAGCGCGCCGGGCTCGCGCCATTGCGCCACATAGACGGGCTTTTCGGGGCCGAATTTGCTCTGGTCGGCATGGCCGACGAACAGGGTATCGAAATACGCCTCCACCCCCACCCGATCGATGTGCGCCTCAAGCCCGGGATTGCGAAAGGCGCGGATATATTGGCTCGCCCGGCGCTGGTCGGGATCGTCAAACATCGTCGCCTGGAAAATATAGGGGTGGGGCGCGTTGATGATGATCAACCGTTCAACCCGTTCGGCGCGCGTGATCGCCGTGCCCCAGGCAACCGCACCGCCCCAATCATGCCCGATCAGCGTGAAACGGCCAATGCCGAAATGATCAGCGAGCGCGATAACGTCGGCGATAATCGCGCTGGCCTGGTACTGGTC
>JBOFDB010000407.1:0-2539 GCA_051646545.1 Sphingomonas sp. | reverse complement strand
GTCGGGGTCGCTTGCCTGGGTGATCGGTCGGCCGACGACGATAATCGAGGCACCCGCATCGATCGCGGCGCGGGGCGTGACGACGCGCTTCTGGTCGCCGACCGCGCCATCGCCGGGCCGCACGCCGGGGACGACTAGGAAACCCTTGGGCCAGGCCTTGTGCGCCGCAGCCACTTCCTCGCCCGAGCAGACGATGCCGTCGACGCCAGCCGATTGCGCCAGCTCAGCCAGGCGTAGCACTTGCTCGTGCGGATCGGGTTGGAGACCGATCGAGACCATGTCGCTTTGGTCAAGGCTGGTCAGCATCGTCACCGCAACGACCTTGGTCCCGGTCGGCGCGGCTGCCTTGGCGTCCTCAAGCATCGCGCGGCCACCGGCGGCGTGCACCGTCAGGATCGCGGGATCGAGGCCGCGCAGCGCCTGGATCGCCTTGCCGACGGTGTTGGGAATGTCGTGAAGTTTCAGGTCGAGGAAGATCGGCAGGCCAAGCGCGTGCATCTCGCTTACGCCATGGCGGCCATTTGCCATGAAGAATTCCAGCCCCAGCTTGATGCCGCCGACATGGTGGCGCACCCGCGCGGCGATCGCCTTGGCCTTTTCCAGATCGGGGGTATCGAGCGCGACGTACAGGCGATTGGTCATACGGCCTCGGGTGGCGGGGGCAGCGGCGCGAGGGGGGCGGTGGACTCCGCTGCGGGCTTGGTCGTCACTGCTGTGGCGCCGCGCAATTCGGCAATGGTGCGCTCGGCACCGGCTAGCCGAGAGGTCAGCCGCCAGCGTACCGCATGGTGATAGAGCAGCACCGGAAACAAACCCGCCAGGAACGTCAGGATCAGCAGCAGCGGCAGGTTGACGTCGGCGACCAGGCCACCCCACAGCCGGATCGGCACCGTCGTCCAGTTGCCGATCGAAAAGACCGCGATGATGACGATCAGCAGCGCCCAGAACAACGTCTTCAAGAACTGCATTGCGCGCGCTCCCTGTTGCCCCGCCGCCCTGTTTTTAGCGCGCTTGCCGCAATTTGCCAGCGGTTCAGCCGATTTCCTGGCGCAGGGCGGCAAAAAGCGCGCCGATATGCGGCAGCTTTTCCTGTTCTTCGTCCAGAATCGCCAGGAAAATGTCGCGTTTCAGCGCAGCAACGCGCGCGGGCTTCAGCCGCGATCCGGTCGGCAGCGTTGACAGGACGATGTCGATCAGCCGATCGGCGCCATGGAGCCGACCCCAAAGATAATCATTCTCGCGATAGGCGCGGCTGAAGAACGCGCCGAAGCTGTTGAACTGAATGCCTTTCAACGTCGCCTGCGCGCCCCCCGGGCGGATTGCGGTGGCATCGTCGGGCGCGATGCGGTCCACCTTGATCGGATCGAACTCGTCCAGCCCCTCGCCCTGCAGCAGCGGCAGCGTCGCAACGTCGTAAAAGGGAAAACCCAGATAGGTCAGCAGCATCGTCCGCCGCACGTCGCGCGACAGCCGCGCCAGCCCCTCGGTCAACAGCAATTCGGTTTCATCATCGAGCGCCTTGAGGTTGAGCGAACCCGCCAGCCGTTCAAGCAAAATGGCGGCATTGCCGTTCATCGCGCGAACATCGCGCCCCAGATGCGCGTGGGTTTCGGTTCGCTTGCCTTCCAGATACCGCGCCAACGCGCCATAAATCGCCTCGCGGATGGGGGCCAATTCCTCCTCGGCATAATCCTCTTCAATTTCGGTCAGCCGCCGCGCCAGCAAGCGCAGGCGGCGGATGCGAAAGCCCAGGTCGAACGATCGGAGGAATTCGATTGTCTCGGGCCGTGCGCCGCCGGCAAAGGTCGGCTGCATCATGTCGGCACCGCCCGCCTGCACGGCGGCGGTAATGTGGTCGCGGATGCGATCGCGTTCGCACGGATCGGGCATTTGCGCAGCGTGGTAGAGCAGATCGGTGATCGTCTCGATCACCTCGGTCAGCTTGAGATGGCCATAGGCCGCATAGCCATAGCCCGCCTTGGTCGCCGCTGCCTGCTGCGCCCGTCGCCGCCAGGCGCCCAGCCGCGCCACCGTCGGGTGATCGAGGAACAGGGTATAGCCGAACAATGCCTCGACTTGCCTTTCAACCTCGGGGCGCAGCCCCGCAATCACGGCGCGCATCCGCTCGATCCGCGTCGATTTGGTGGTGATCGCGGCAAGATTGTCGCTGATTGGCTGCTGGCGGGGCAATTCCGATGCTGCGCCGACGATCGTTTGGAAAAAGCTGGGCACGCCAGAGCCGCTGGCGGGGCGGAAATGCGGGCTGGGGAAGGGGTCGATATAGACGAAGCGCCGGTCGATCTGGCGGTGCGCCGGGCGCTCGCGCAATGCCTCGATCGCCGGGCCGAACGGCGCATTGGCCAGGACCGAGCCGTCGATCAACACCGCCTTTTCCGCAATGCCCTGGGCATATTGGCGGGGCAGCGCGTGGCGCAGAAATGCCTCGCGCTGGGGCCAGTCGACGCCGCGTTCGGCCAGCACCGCGTCCAGCTCCGCGACGGTCAGCGGCGGAAAAGCGCCCGGAAAGCTCGACGTGGCG
>JBOFDB010000007.1:0-4491 GCA_051646545.1 Sphingomonas sp. | reverse complement strand
GATGATTGGCGCCTGCGCCAGCGTGGCCGCCTTTTCCGAGCCCGATCCGGTCGACAAGGTGGTCGATCGCGGCGATCCAGCGATGCTGGCGGCGATGGTGACGGCGCTCGCCCGCAGCCGACCCGACCGACCACAGCTCGTCATCAAGCTCGATAGCTGGCATCTGGGCGCGTTGCCGTTGTTCGCTCAGGCTTTTCCGGAGACGCCCTGGGTCGTGCTGTACCGGGAACCCGCCGCAATCCTGGCGTCGCACGAACGGCGTCCGGGGTCGCATATGGTAAAAGCAGCATCGGCAACAGGTAAGTCGCGGTTGCAGGCCTATGCCCATTTGCTCGGCGACCTGATCGATCAGGCGATCACGGGTCTTGCGAACAGCCGCAGGGGCGTCGCGGTCGATTATGCGACATTGCCGGCGGCGGTTGCCGATCGCCTGTTGCCCTTGTTCGGCATCGTCGCGAGCCGTGCCGATCGCGAGGCAATGGCGATGGTTGCCGGTCGCGACGCGAAGGCACCCGAAACGCGCTTCGATCCGGCGGCAGTGGCGCAGCCCGATGCCGCCATCACCGCCGCCGCCGCGACGCTCGACGCGCGCATGGCGACGCTGCGCCGCTTTGATCGTTCGGGTTAATTGCCCCGGTTATCGATCGCTATCGAGTTCGGGCACTTCATGCACCGCATCGCTCAGCGGCGCGGCGGGGGGCTTGCAGCCCCGTTGCAAGCCGACGCCTTTCAGGAAACCGCGCCGCACCGCGCCCGCATAGACCGCTGCTTCGGCACGGCGCTGCGCCTTGTCGGCACCTGTGATGACCTTGACGATGCCAAGTCCGGGGATCAGCGTGTTGACGGCGGCCCGCGCTGCCACTGCCCCCAGTTCCGACGCCTGGCCGCGTTGCTGCTCAGGCTGGTCGATGTCACGGCCCAGCGCCGCATCAAGATCGCGCACTTCGCGCGCGATTGCGGCGCAGCTTTTCATGTCGACGAGCGAATAGGGGGCCGAGGCGGCATATTGCAGCACTTCTGGAATCTTGGTCTTTTTGATTCCGGTGTCGCGCAGCGGCTCCATTGCTTCCCGTCCCACCGTGTCGGGCTGGGTCTGCGCGCGCTGCGCGGCCAGCGGTGCGGCGCTGGCCGCCAGAAAGGATATCGTCGTCAGCATCGCAAGAGCTGGGCTGGGGCGCATCATCGTCTCCATGTCATCGTGGAAGAGGGACCACGCATCGCTACGCTTGGCCAACGGGGCTGGCGCTGATTTGATCCGTCGCGGGCGGTGGCGTTCAAGCTTTGTTTGTCAATTTCTGCAACATCGGGTGGTGGGTGTCGGGTTTGTTTACATCTGGACGCTAAAGGCGGCGGAATGATCAGGCTGTTCAAGCAATATGTGCCCAATGCCGTGCTGCTGCTCGGCCTGCTCGATCTTATCATGCTGGGGCTGGCGGCGGAAGCGGCCTGGGCCTTGCGGGCGAGCCAGATCGGGTCGACGCCCGCGCCCATCGCCACGCGCCTGCCTCAAATGGCGACCTTCATCCTGGTGCTGCACATCGCCATGGTCGCGGTCGGCGTCTATGGCGCGCAGGCGCTGCAATCGCTGCGCTTCGCGACGGCACGGCTGCTGGTATCGGTGTCGCTGGGCGGTCTGGCGCAAAGTGCGCTGTTTTTCCTACTGCCAACATTGGGGCTTTGGCGATCGACGCTGTTTTACGCGATGGCGTTTGCGGTGGTGTTTTTGCTGGGCCTGCGCGTCCTGTTGGGCAAGACTTTGGGGCATCAGGTGTTCAAGCGCCGGATTGTCGTGCTGGGCGCGGGCGCGCGCGCGCTGAGGCTGAAGCAACTGGCGCAGCGACCGGGTTCAGCCTTCGTCGTCGTTGGCTATGTCTCGATGAGCGAGGCAAACCGCGTGATCCCAGAGGCGATCGCGCGCGATGCCATCTATAACCTGGCCGATCACGTCGTCCTGCTGAACGCCAGCGAAGTGGTGCTGGCGCTGGAGGAACGGCGCAACGCGCTGCCTCTCAAGGACTTGCTGCGGATCAAGACCACCGGGGTCCATGTCAACGAGATTTCGACCTTTCTGGAACGCGAAACCGGGCGAGTCGACCTCGACAGCGTCAATCCCAGCTGGCTGATCTTTTCCGACGGCTTTTCATCGAGCCGGATGTTGTCGAGTGCGTTCAAGCGATTGTTCGACATTGCCGCCAGCATGGTGCTGCTCGTCGTTTCCGCGCCGCTGTTGATCGCCACGGCGATTGCGATCAAGGTCGAAAGCAAGGGGCCGGTCTTTTACCGACAGCGCCGCGTCGGACTCTATAATCAGGGCTTCGACATCGTGAAGCTACGGTCGATGCGTCAGGATGCCGAAGCGCCCGGCCAGGCCGTATGGGCGGAAAAGGATGATCCGCGCATCACCCGCGTCGGCCGCATCATCCGCAAGCTGCGCATCGACGAAATTCCGCAGGCGTGGAGCGTGCTGAAAGGCGAGATGAGCTTTGTCGGCCCGCGCCCTGAACGCCCGCAATTTGTCGACGACCTTGAACAAAAGCTGCCTTATTATGCCGAGCGCCACATGGTGAAGCCCGGCATTACGGGCTGGGCGCAGATCAACTATCCCTATGGCGCGTCGATCGAGGATGCGCGCCAGAAGCTGGAATACGACCTTTACTACGCCAAGAATTACTCGCCCTTCCTCGATTTGCTGATCCTGCTGCAGACGGTGCGGGTGGTGTTGTGGCCCGAAGGGGCCCGTTAGCCCCGTGCTGGCAACGCTGATCTTGTGGAGCCACGCGTTGGCGGCGCTGTTATTTGGGGCGCTGGCGCTGAATGAATTCGCGCGCGCGCGACCGGGGCTGCCGCGACGGGCCTATGTGGCCGCGCTTGCCCTTACGGGCTTGTGGGCGCTGGCGCTGGCGGGGCTGGGCGCCCGCGACATTGCCGGCGAAATCACCCAGGGATTGCGCGCGCTCGGCTGGCTGGGCTTCATGCTGGCCCTGGTCCGGCGGGATGGTCAGCGCCGTGGCGCGGCGATGGCGGTGCTGTGGCTTTATGCGATTGTCGCGGTGCTGATCGTCATCGGCACGGTGCTCGGCATGGCCGCCGCTGCCGCCGCCACCCAGGCCGACATGGTGGCGCTAGGCTCGGTCAAGGCCGTGTTGGCGATGATGGCGGCGATGACAGCGCTGGTGCTGGTCCACCAACTTTACGATGCCCTGGCGGGGCGCGCGGGCGGCGGCGTCAGGCTGGCGATCATTGCGCTTGCCGCGCTTTGGGCGAGCGATCTGGGCGTGGCGGGGTGGACCTATCTGGGCGGCGCCACGGATTGGCCGGTGCTGATGCGCGGCTTTGCCACGCTGTTGCTTGCCCCGGTCTTTGCGCTTGCCGTGGTGCGCGACGGCGATTGGACGCTGCGCGTGTCGCGCACCGTCACCTACCAGTCGCTGGTCGTCGCGGGCGGGGTTTTCTATCTGGGCAGCATGGCGCTCGCGATCCGGGCGATTGCCGCGATCGGGGGGAACGCCGCGCCCTTGTGGCAGACGGCCTTCATTCTGGGCAGCACCACCGCGCTTGTCACCTTCGCGTCGACACCCTGGTTGAAGGCATGGCTGAAGGTGAAGCTTGCCAAGCATCTGTTCACCCACCGCTATGATTATCGCGCCGAATGGCTGCGCTTTTCCGATACGCTGGGCCAGCCGGGCGACCGCGCCGCGCCGCTCGAACAGCGCATTGTGAGCGCGGTTGCCGATCTTACCTGTTCTGCCGCCGGGCTGTTGCTGGTGCCAGACGGGTCGGGCCTTGGGCAGGGGGCTGCATGGAATTGGCCCGAACCCGATCCGCTTACCCCGACAGCGACTGCCGCGCTCGCCGCCTATCTGGCGGAAACCGGCCGGATCGTCGAACTCGACGCGGTGCGCGACGGCACGGCTGATGCCGCCGAGCTGGCGGCCATTCCCCAATCGCTGACCGACCGCGCCGATGCCTGGGTGCTGGTGCCGCTGATCCATCGCGATCAGCTGGCAGGCGCGGTGGTGCTGGCGCGGCCACCGGTGGATCGACGCCCCGATTGGGAAGATTTCGACTTGCTTCGCCTCGCCGGTCGGCAAGTCGCGAGCTATCTTGCCGAGGCGCGCGCGCAACAGGCGCTGGGCGAGGCCCAGCGCTTCGAAGAGTTTAACCGCCGCTTCGCCTTCATCCTGCACGACCTGAAAAATCTGGTCAGCCAGCTGACCCTGGTCGCCCGCAACGCGGAGCGCCACGCCGACAATCCTGATTTCCGCGCCGATATGATCGCGACCTTGCAGGATTCGGCGGCGCGCATGAACGGGCTGCTCGCGCGGCTGTCGCAGCATCACGGGACGCGCGGCGAGGCGGTTGGCGCGGTTGCTGCCAAACAGGTGATCGACGATGCGGCGCGCCGTCGCCGCGCCCAGCATCCCATCGTCACGCGCGGCGACGCCGATACGTTGGTGCTCGCCGATGAGGCGCGATTGGCGCAGTTGCTCG
>JBOFDB010000285.1:0-4456 GCA_051646545.1 Sphingomonas sp. | reverse complement strand
CGGGGCGCATATGGATATCGAGCCAGCCTTGGCGCGCGGTGCCTTCGATCGTCGCATCTAGGTCCAGCTCATCCGCAGCCCCTTCGCGCGCGAACCGGCGCAGGCGGCGCAGCGCGATCTTGATGTTGCGGGTGCCGAGCTCCTTGGTGTTGTCAAGGTTCTTGAAGTCGCGTTGATCCCACACTTTCAACGCGCGCTTGTGCTGGCTTTCGCCGCCGATGCGGACGCCTTCGGGATTATAGCCCGAATTGCCATAGGGGCTGGTGCCGCCGGTGCCTATCCATTTGTTGCCGCCTTCATGGCGTCCCTGCTGCTCGGCCAGCCGCTGCTTAAGCGTTTCCATGATCTCGTCCCACGATCCCAAGGACTTGATCGCTTCCATCTCCTCAGGCGTGAGATATTTTTCGGCGACGGCTTTCAGCCATTCGGTGGGGATTTCAGCGGCCTGCACCCCATAGCTGGTGGCGATACCTTTGAAAACCTTGGCAAAGACCTGGTCGAACCGATCGAGCAGGCCTTCATCCTTCACGTAAACCGCGCGCGACAGGAAGTAGAATTGCTCAGGCGTGCGGTCGATCACATCGCGATCGAGTGCCTCTAGCAACAGCAGATGTTCCTTGAGGCTGGCGGGGATGCCAGCGGCGCGAAGCTCGTCGAGAAAGTTGAAGAACATGGGCGCATCCTAACCGGCTTGGGCGCGCGCGCAAAGTTAATCGACCGTTAGAATTTGTCGCTTAAGGCTGCGAGATCGAAGGAGAGGGTGCCGAGCGGCCATGGCAAAGACCGTTGCTGTCGACAAAATTGTTCGGGATGTTGCGCGGCGGTGCGGCGCGCTGGTCATCGATTGTGCGGAAGTGGGCGGCCATGTCTCGCACGTTTCGGACCGGATGGACCAGACCATTGCCGACCTCGACCGATTCGATCGGGTTGCCCAGCAATTGTCGGACGATCAGGCTGGCGTCAGCGCCGCGATCGAACGCGCGCGCGATCTGTCGACCGAGGTCCGCGAAAAGCTGGACCATGGCCGCGCCTCGATCATCAATTCGGTCGCCGGTTTTCAGGATCTGACCGCGCTGGTTCAGCAGCTCGCCGACGGCATGGCGCGGATCGGTGACGCGCTGGGCCAGGTTCAGCAGGTTTCGCAAATGATTGGCGGAATCGCCCGCCAGACCAACATGCTCGCGCTTAATGCCGCGATTGAGGCGGCGCGGGCCGGCGAAGCGGGCCAGGCTTTTGCGGTCGTCGCCACCGAGGTAAAGAAACTCGCCCAGAGCACGCGCGACGCGACGCTGGCGATCAACAAGACCGTCACGCATCTTGCGCAGGAAGCCGAACATTTTGGCAGCGCGATTGAGCTTGGCGTCAGCGAAAGCCAGGTAGCACGCGCCAATATCGCGGCCATCGAGCAGACGGTCGACGATATCGGATCGATCGTTTCACTGGTCGATGAGCAGACCGATGGCATTGGCCGTTCAACTGAGAAAATGCACGCCAGCATCTCGATTGTGAAGGAGGAGATGGCGGCATCGGCGCAATCGACCCGGTCAAACGGCGAGGCGCTTCGCGAGGCGCGGCGGCGGCTTGAGGGGCTTGAGACGCTCGGCAATCTGATGCTCGACGAGCTCGCCTCCAGCGGTCTCGACATCGACGATTCGCCGTTCATCGCCAAAGCGATCGACGTTGCACGCGATATCACCGCGCTGGTTGATGGCGCCATCGCCGCAGGGCGGATCAGCATCGACGATGTCTTTGATATCGATTACCAGCGCATTCCCGGCACCAACCCGCCACAATTTTCCACCCGCTTCAATGGCTTTGCCGACGCGCATATCCGCCCGATCCTGGACCGAGTGATGGCGGAAACGCCGCGATCGATCGGCTGCGTGATCAGCGACATTACCGGCTATCTGCCCACGCACCTGACGCTGCGCTCACAACCGCAAGGCGCCGATCCCGAATGGAACAACACCTGGTGTCGCAACCGCCGCAAGATGGGGCTCGACGATGCCACCCAGCGCGCGGTCGACAGCACCGCGCCGGCAATGCTGAACTGCTATCGCATGGAGCTTGGCCGGCATGAATTCCTGCCGCTCAAGAACGTGTTCGTGCCGCTGTATTTTGGCGGCCGACGCTGGGGCAATTATGAGCTTGCCTATGTCGACCGGCAGACGGCGGCGGCGGATTCGATCACCCAGCAGGCGCTGGAACGCAGCCTGGCATCAATGCGATCCATGAGCGATCGCCTCGTCGCCTGACCCCCTATTTGCCTCAGCGATAAGCGTCGATCAGCGCGCCGACCTCGTCGGGCTGGCTGCCCGTCAGTTCAGGATTGGCGCGCGGACGCGGGGTTTCGCCCAGCGGGGCGGGGTAGATAAAGCCATAGACTGGATAGACGCTCGACCCCAGACCATCCCGGTCGCGATACCAGACCTTGACCGCGCTCCAGTCATTGTCGGGGGACATATCGGTCAAGGTCACGTCCTGCTCGGCATGGCCGCGCTCGCCATTGATGGGCGACCAATTGGCATGGGTGATCATGACGACGCGGGCATCGACGACCCGGCTCACCACTGCGACATGGCCCAAAGGCAGTCGTGCGGTGCGGGCAAATACGACGACCGCGCCGCGGCGTGGCGTATAGCCGCGTTGATAGCGCCCGGCTGCCCGATCCCACCACGTCCAGGCATCCCCATAAATCTGGATGCCTGAGGCGGCGCGGGCAAAGGGCACGCATTCGCCGACATAATCGAGCAGCGACTGCGCCCTCGCCGGCGCGGCAATGGCCATAGTTGCGGCAAGCAGGACGGGCAGGACGCGCATATCCTGGCCGTAACGCGTCGGCGGTCGAAAAAGCGTTGGTCCTTATGGTTAACCCAGATGTAACCCGCCTAGAGCCGGTTTGTACGTGCGCGCTCGCCCAGATGAAAGGCGCTCGGCTTGGGGGTGCGCTTAAACGTGGCGCGGTCGACCGACACCAGGCCAAAGCGCTGTTTATAGCCGAAAACCCATTCGAAATTGTCGATCAGCGACCAGTGGATATAGCCGCGCACATCAATCCCTTCGTCAATGCAAGCGCGCACACCGGCAAGCGCCCGGTCGATATAGGCGATGCGGCGGGTATCGTCGTCGGTGCCGATGCCGTTTTCGGTGACATAGATGGGTTTGCCGATGTGCTTGGCGGCCCAGCGGATGGTGGCGCCCAGCGCCTCGGGGTAGAATTCATAACCTGCCGCGGTCAGCTCCGCGCCTTGCGGCGGCGGCAACAGACCATTGGCATCAAGCCGGGCGCGCGTATAGGTTTGGACACCGACAAAGTCGGCCTTGGCCGCCTGCGCGATCCAGGGTCCATAGATTGCTTCTTCATAAGCGGCGGCCTTGTTATCCGGGCCGACGCCTTGCACGTCCTGCATGCTGATCGTCACGCCGACGGGAAAATCGCCCGGCCCGGCCTTGATTGCCTGGAACGCCAATTCATGCGCATGGACCTGATTGGCTTCCGACTTGGCAAGATCGGCGAACAATACCGAGGCGAACCGGTCTGACCCGCTCGCCTTGGCACAGGCGCTCAGCATGGCGCGGACGAGTGGCTCAATCGCTTTGAGCTCGGGCCGGGCCTGAATGACTCGGGCGATGTTCGCCTCGTTGAAGGTTGAGGCGGCGCTGATCATCGAGCCCAGCTTCGCGGTCGCCTTTTCGGCAAAGCGGGCGAAAATCTGGGGGCTGTCGGGGTGCTCGAACCCGCCCTTGGCGGCGAACCAGCGTGGTACCGTCCAGTGGCTATAGGTGACCACGGGCGCCAGGCCGTGCTTGTGGCATTCTTCGAGGATGCGGAGATAATGATCGAGCTCGGCTTCGCTGAACCGGCCCGGCTCGGGTTCGATCCGCGCCCATTCGATGCCGAAACGGTGCGCGTTGAACCCGAGCTTCGCCGCCAGTGCAATATCCTCGGCATAGCGATGATAGCTGTCGCACGCATCAAGCGATGGCTCCTGAAACAGCGTGGGCCGCACATTTTCGGCGAGCCAGAAGTCTGAATTGACGTTGTTGCCTTCAATTTGATGCGCGGCAGTGGCGGTGCCCCACAAAAAGCCCTTGGGCAGGGGCTTTGCCGGTTTCGGCGCTGTCGCCATGGCCGGCGATGCGGCGGCAGCGGCCAGCCCGGCTGCGCTGGCGATCAAGGTGCGGCGATTAATCCCGGTGCCTTCAGTCATAATGTTCCCCCCTGCATGATGGTGTTGCGCCCCGGCCTTGCTTCTGCAAGCCCGCCGTCAAGCGCGATCGGCCGACGCGCCAGCGATACCAGCACGAACGAAATGATCATGAGCAGATACCACGCCGCCAATTTGGTGATCGGCACGAGCGACCATTGATCGGTCTGCGACGGGTAGCGCCAGCTGTGCGAAAACGTGCCGATATTCTCCGCAAACCAGATGAACAGCGCGACCAACAACCAACC
>JBOFDB010000001.1:0-2120 GCA_051646545.1 Sphingomonas sp. | reverse complement strand
CCCTTTCAAACTCATCAAACTGGAGGATTGCCTGGCGGCATGGCCACGCAAAGTGGGGCGCGCCTTGCCATAGCGCAAGCGCGCTGTCAAAGCCGCGCGAAATGTCGAGCCTTGCCTCTCCTTCCCGGCCGCTGACCATCGGCGCGCGCGGCCCGCTGCGTGGTGCGATCACTATGCCCGGTGACAAGTCGATCAGCCACCGCGCGCTGATGCTTGCCTCGATTGCCGTCGGCACCAGCCGGATCGAGGGATTGCTGGAGGGGGAGGATGTGCTGGCCACCGCCGCTGCGATGCGCGCCATGGGGGCCAGCATCAAGCGCAACGCCGATGGCAGCTGGACCGTCGATGGCGTCGGGGTGGGCGGCTTGCTCCAGCCGGGCGGCGCACTCGACATGGGCAATTCGGGCACATCGACCCGGTTGTTGATGGGGCTGGTCGCCAGCCATCCCATCACCGCGACCTTTATCGGCGATGCCTCGCTCAGCAAACGGCCAATGGCGCGCGTCATCGACCCCCTGGCACAGATGGGGGCCGACATCACCGCCAGCCCCGGCGCGCGCCTGCCGCTGATGGTGCGCGGCCTGACGCCCGCCGTGCCGATCCGCTACACGCTTCCCGTCGCCTCAGCGCAGGTGAAGTCGGCCGTGCTGCTGGCGGGCCTCAACACGCCGGGCATCACCCAGGTGATCGAGCCCATCGCCACGCGCGATCACAGCGAACGGATGCTGGCAGGATTCGGCGCGCAGCTCACGGTTGAAGCGACGCCCGAAGGACAGCTCATCGCGCTGCATGGCGAAGCGGAACTCCGCCCGCAATCGATCGTTGTGCCTGGTGATCCGTCGTCGGCGGCGTTCTTCATTGTTGCCGCGACGATTGTGGAAGGCTCGGCAGTCACCATCGGCAATGTGGGGATGAACCCCACCCGCACGGGACTGATCGTCGCCTTACGAATGATGGGGGCGAATATCGTCGAGGAAAACCCACGCATTGTCGGCGGCGAACCGGTGGCGGACTTGCGCGTTCGCCATGCCGCCCTCACTGCCATCGATGTGCCGCCCGACCTCGCCCCCAGCATGATTGACGAATATCCCGCGCTGTTCGTGGCGGCAGCCTATGCGCAGGGCCGCACGGTCGCGCGCGGCGCGCATGAGTTGCGGGTAAAGGAGTCGGATCGCCTGGCAGCCATGGCAGCGGCGCTGACGGCATCGGGCGTTGCGCTCGAGGAATTTGACGACGGTCTCGCCATCACCGGCAGCGGCGGCGCGCCAATCGCTGGCGGGGCGACAATTGCGTCGCATCTTGATCACCGCATCGCCATGAGCATGGCCGTCGCCGGCCTCGCCGCGCGCCGGGCCGTGACGATCGACGATGTCGCCCCCGTCGCCACCAGCTTCCCCATGTTTTTCGACATGGTCGATACGCTCACCGCGGACACGGCGACAGGCTGAGGCGTTAGAGGGGGCTATGATCATCGCCGTTGACGGACCGGCAGCATCGGGCAAGGGCACCATCGCCCGCGCGCTGGCGGCGCATTACCATCTGCCGCATCTGGACACCGGGCTGTTATATCGGGCTGTCGCTCTCAACATCCAGCGTCAGGGGCTGGATCCGACCAATGCCGATAATGCGGTTGCCGCGTGCGACTTTGACGATGCGTTGATGAGCGGAGCTGAATTGCGCAGCGACGCCGTGGGCACGATTGCCTCGATCGTCTCGGCCCACCCGGCAGTGCGCGCGGCGCTGTTGGCGCGCCAGAAAGCCTTTGCCGGCCAGCCCGGCGGCGCGGTGCTTGACGGGCGCGACATCGGCACCGTCATCGCACCCGACGCCGACGCCAAGCTGTTCGTCAAGGCTACCCCCACCATCCGCGCCCAGCGCCGCCATGCCGAATTGCGCGCGCGCGGCATTGCCTCGACGCTCGACCGGGTGCTTGCCGACATCCGCGCCCGCGACCAGCGCGACAGCCAGCGCAGCACCGCGCCGCTTGTCATGGCGGCGGATGCCCTGTTGCTCGACACCAGCTTTTTGTCGATCGAGGCTGCAGTCGCCAAAGCCGTGGAAATGGTCGACCGCCGCGTGCAACAGCGGCGGCGGGCGGCGGAGTAATGTTCATCTTTGAC
>JBOFDB010000194.1:0-1302 GCA_051646545.1 Sphingomonas sp. | reverse complement strand
TTGCTGGTTGGCGGTGGGCCGATGGAGGCTGCGCTGCGCGCCGAGGCGGCAGCGTCGCCGGTCGCCGACCATATCCACTTTGTCGGCCGGGTGCCGCATGATGAAGTGGAGCGTTATTATAGTCTGATCGATGTGCTGGTTTATCCGCGCAAGGCGATGCGGCTGACCGAATTGGTGACGCCGCTCAAGCCGCTGGAAGCGATGGCGCAGGGCAAGCTGGTCGCGGCATCGTCAGTCGGCGGGCATCGCGAGCTGATTGCCGATGGAGAGACGGGCACATTATTTGCGCCCGATGATCCGGCGGCACTGGCCATCGCGGTGGCCGAAATGCTGCGCGACCGCAGCGGCTGGGATGCACGGCGGGCGGTGGCGCGGCGTTTTGTTGAACAGGATCGTAACTGGTCGTCAAACATTCGGCGTTACGAACCCGTTTACCAGCGGCTATTGGCCGCCACAGGACGAATGGCAGCAAAGGCGAGCCGATGACAGGTTGGACAGCGATGGACCGCGGCGGATATGGCAGCAGCAGGGGGCGCAGCTTCCCGCTTGGCGCGTGGGGCGTGGCTTTGCTGACGGCTGGACTCGGCATGCTTGCGGGCCTGCTGATCCCGATGGCGTGGATCGAGGAGGTGAGCTGGCAGCTCTATCTCGACCAATTGATCGCCGCTGCGCGACCACCACTGGGCGTCACGGCGCGGCTGGCGGCGGTCGCCGTGCTGGCGCTGGGGCTGGGGCTGATCGGCTGGCTGGCGGCAACCTGGCTTGGCGTGCGGGCCAGCGCGGGCAGCGTCAGCGAATGGTTCGCCCGCTTGCGCGGCACCCGCGCCGACGACGAACCCGATGCACCGACCCTGCGTACGGCAGATCGGCACCCCGATGCACCGGCCCGGCGGCCCTTCTCGGCGGCGCGCGATGTGCCGGTGGAAGAAGAGCCGCGCGTGGTTGATGCCGCGTGGGCCGATGATGGCGATGATGCTGACGAATTGCTGCTCGACGCGCATTTTGACGAGAATGTCCTTGCCGTCCAGGTGGACGAAGACACACGCGCCGCGCGCTGGGAAGAGCTGGAGCTGGTCGATGTCGCCGATGAAGCGCCGACCGAAACGCTGGTTGCGCCGGTCGTTGACGATGTCGCCATGCCGGCCCCAGCTCCGCTTGATCTGTCGATTGCCAAGCTGGACGAACTGATTGCGCGGCTGGAGGCGGGGCTGTCCCGGCGCGAGGCGCTGGCCATCCCGGTTGCCGCCCCGGTTGCCGCCCCGGTTGCCGCCAACGAGGCCCCTGTGATCGGATCGCGGATAT
>JBOFDB010000262.1:0-1780 GCA_051646545.1 Sphingomonas sp. | reverse complement strand
CGGAGGGCCTGGGCGATTTGTTGATGGCGGAAACCGAAAGCCAGCGGCGGCGGGCATTGGCCGCGGCGGAGGGTGAGGTCAGCCGCGCCGTCAATGGCTGGGCCAGCACATTGCTGGGGCTGGCTGCCCGCGCCGAGGCTCAGCTTGACTTTGCCGATGAGGATGAGGTGGCGGGCAGCAAGGATGCCACGCTCGCCCCCGATATCGCGACGCTGGCGGCGCAGATCCGCATGGTGACGGACCAGCCGCCGGTCGAGCGGCTGCGCGACGGTGTACGTGTCGTGCTTGCCGGCGCGCCCAATACCGGCAAATCAACGCTGTTCAACGCCATGGCCGGTCGCGATGCGGCGATTGTCTCGCCGATTGCCGGGACGACGCGCGACCGGATTGAGGCGCCGGTCGTGCGCGACGGGCTGGCCTATCTACTCATTGATACGGCCGGGCTGGCCGAGACGACCGATGACGCCATCGAAGCAATCGGAATCATGCGGTCGCGCGATGCGATGGCGATGGCAGACATCATCCTGTGGCTCGATGATGCGCCACCACCCGCCGACGTCGCCGCGCGTCTCTTGTGGCTTTATCCTCGGGCAGATCGCCGGAACGACCAGGCGCCAGCGCAAAGGCTCGCGGTTTCTGCGGTGACGGGCGAGGGAATGTCGGCCCTATGGGACGCGGTGGCGAAGGGGGCAGCCGGGTTGCTGCCGCGCGAAGACCGACTGGCGGTCAACCAGCGGCAGCGGCATTTGTTGATTGACGCGCTCGCGGCGCTCGATGCGGCGGCGGTGCTTGATGATCCGGTATTGGCAGCCGAGGAATTGCGCATCGCGCGCGGCGCGCTTGATCGCATTACCGGTGTCACCGATGTCGAAGCGATGCTCGATACATTGTTTGGGCGCTTCTGCATCGGCAAGTGACGTTCCACGTGGAACAGCTTTGACTTGCCCGTGCCTTCCGCCTAGCGGACCGGCATGACTCACTTCGACGTTCTTGTCGTCGGCGGCGGCCATGCCGGGACGGAAGCAGCCGCTGCAGCGGCGCGTCGTGGCGCGCGGACCGCATTGGTCAGCTTTGATCCAGCCCGCATCGGCGCGATGTCGTGCAATCCCGCGATTGGCGGGCTCGGCAAGGGCCATTTGGTGCGCGAAGTCGATGCTTTTGACGGGCTGATCGCGCGCGCCGCTGACGCGGCCGGGATCCACTATCGGTTGCTCAACCGCTCCAAGGGCCCGGCGGTGCAGGGCCCGCGCGTCCAGGCCGATCGCAAACTTTATGGGCACGCCATCCAAACAATGCTCGCGAAGCAAACCGGACTGACGATCATTGCCGGTGAGGCGGCGGCGTTGATCGTCAAGGGGGGGCGTGTTGCCGGCTTGGTGCTTGCCGATGGCACGGAACTGACGGCGCCGGCCGTGATCCTCGCAACCGGCACCTTTCTGGGCGGACGGCTGTTTCGCGGCGATGAGCGTTACGCCGGTGGCCGCATCGACGAGCACGCCGCAACCCGGCTGGGTGAGCAGCTTTATGCACTGGCCTTGCCGATGGCGCGGCTCAAGACGGGCACGCCGCCACGTCTCGACGGGCGAACGATTGATTGGACGCGGCTTGAGGAGCAGCCGAGCGACGTCGATGGCTGGACCATGTCGTCGCAAACGCCGCACCGCGCCTTGCCGCAGCTCTTCTGTGCGATCACGCGGACAACGGCGGCAACGCATGACATCATCCGCGCCAATCTCCATCGCTCCCCCTTGTTCACGGGCGCCATCGACGCACGCGGCCC
>JBOFDB010000245.1:0-2883 GCA_051646545.1 Sphingomonas sp. | reverse complement strand
GATCGGCCTGACGCCCGATCCGCACGAGCAAGTGCTGCGCCTGACCGAGCTGGCGCGATCGGCGGGCGTCGACGGGATTGTTTGTTCGGGCGAGGAAGTCGCCGCCGCGCACAAGGCCTGGCCCAAGGGCTTTTTCGTCGTCCCGGGCGTTCGCCCCGCCAATGGCGTGACGGCAGACCAGAAGCGGGTCGTCACGCCGCGCGCCGCCGTCGATGCGGGCGCGTCGATCATCGTTGTCGGGCGCCCGATCACCCAGGCGGCGGATCCCGACCAGGCAGCCCGCGCCATCGGGGCGACGCTGTAACCTGCCATGCCCCGGCGACGCGTGAAAATTTGCGGTCTGTCGACCGCCGCGACCGTGGATGCCGCGATTGCGAACGATGCGAGCCATATCGGCCTCAACTTCTTCGCCCCGTCGCCCCGCTATGTCGGCCTCGACCAGGCGGCAGGCCTGGCGGCGCGCATGCCGGATGAGGTGGAGCGGGTCGGCGTCTATGTCGATCCTGACGACGCGCTGATCGAGGCAAGCATCACGGCAGGCCGGCTAACCGCGCTCCAGCTCCACAAGACGACGCCAGTCCGTATCGCCGCGATCAGGGAGCGAACGGGCGTGCCGATCTGGGCGGTGGTCGCGGTGAAGACGAGCAGCGATCTCGATCAGGCGGCGGGCTATGTCGGCGCGGCCGATTTCATCCTTTATGATGCCAAGACGCCCGACGACGCAACGCTGCCTGGCGGCATGGGCGTGCGGTTTGACTGGCGGCTGATGGACGGCTTTCGCTCGCCACTGCCCTGGGGGTTATCGGGGGGATTGACGCCCGACAATGTTGCCGACGCCATCCGCCAGACCAACGCGCCGCTGGTCGATGTGTCGTCCGGCGTCGAAACCGCGCCAGGGATGAAGGACGCCGCGCTGATTATGGCATTTCTGAAGGCCGTTGCCAGCGCCTGATCGGCCTGCCCCAATTACCCGCTTCAAACCCGCGCCCTTTTTGCTAAAGCGCCGCTTCTATGAACGCGCCCAACAGCTTCCGCGCCCAGCCAGATGATCGCGGGCATTTCGGCCAATTTGGCGGCCGCTACGTCGCCGAAACGCTGATGCCGCTGATCCTCGACCTTGAGCGGCATTACCGCGCCGCCCAGGCCGACCCCGCCTTTCAGGCCGAGTTTGACGATCTGCTCGAGCATTATGTCGGCCGCCCCAGCCCGCTTTATTATGCCGAACGGCTAACCGAAGCGCTGCGGGAGAACGCGGCCGATGGCATGGGCGCGCAAGTGTGGTTCAAGCGCGACGAGCTCAACCACACCGGCGCGCACAAGATCAACAATTGCATCGGCCAGATCCTGCTTGCCCGCCGCATGGGCAAGACGCGGATCATCGCCGAAACGGGCGCGGGCCAGCACGGCGTCGCCACCGCCACCGTCTGTGCGCGCTTCGGCCTGCCCTGCGTCATCTACATGGGCGCCAAGGACATTGAGCGGCAGCAGCCCAATGTATTCCGCATGCGCTTGCTCGGCGCCGAAGTCCGCCCGGTGACGAGCGGCTCGGCGAGCCTGAAGGACGCGATGAACGAGGGGCTGCGCGACTGGGTCGCGAACGTCCACGACACTTTCTACATCATCGGCACCGCCGCTGGCCCGCACCCCTATCCCGAGCTCGTCCGCGATTTCCAGAGCGTGATCGGTCGCGAGGCGCGCGCGCAGATGCTGGCGCGGACGGGGCGACTGCCCGACCTGCTCGTTGCGGCGATCGGCGGCGGATCGAACGCGATCGGGCTGTTCCATCCGTTTCTGGATGATGCCGACGTCAAGATGCTGGGCGTCGAGGCGGCGGGCGAAGGGCTTGACCGCAAGCATGCCGCAAGCCTCGCGGGCGGCTTCCCCGGCGTGCTCCACGGCAACAAGACCTATCTGCTCCAGGATGACGACGGCCAGATCACCGAGGCGCATTCGATCTCGGCAGGCCTGGATTACCCCGGTATTGGCCCGGAGCACGCCTGGCTGAAGGATATCGGCCGCGTCGACTATACCAGCATCCGCGACGACGAAGCGCTCGACGCGTTCCAGCTGCTCTGCCGCACCGAAGGCATCATCCCCGCCTTGGAGCCGTCCCACGCCATCGCAGCGGTAGCGAAGGTCGCGCCGACGATGCCGCGCGACGCCATCATCCTGGCGAACCTGTGCGGCCGGGGGGACAAGGACATCTTCACCGTAGCGGACGCGCTGGGAGTGGCGATATGAAATTGAATTGGCCAATCATTCTCGGCGCGGCTGCGATCTGTGGCGCCGTTGCGGGCGTCACAAGCTGGGCTATCGGCGAGCTCGGAGGCGGCGGGCAAATCGCTTCGGCAGTCGCCATCGGTCTTGGCTATGGTGCTGCGGTCGTTTTTCAACGGAAGGTCGAGCGTTGATATCAGCCAATAGGTGGGCATGATGCGCCTCGCCACCACCTTCGCCGCCGCACGGGCTGAACATCGCGCCGCGCTCGTCACCTTCGTGACGGCCAGCGACGGCCCGGCGCCTACCATCCTCGACGCCCTCGTCGCGGGCGGGTTGGACGCGCTGGGAGTGGCGATCTAATGCTGACCGCAGATGTAATTGCCATCGTTTTCTTCATTGTTGCCCTAGCGTTGCCGCTGGCACTGTACTTGATTAGCGAGTACCAACTGCCAGAAACCGTGACAGAAAGTTGGATGAACTATCGGAAAAGGATTTTGGTTGGCCTAGGATTGCTTTTTGGCTTTGGCCTTAGTCTCCACGGTTTTTCGATCTCAAAGTGGCAATGGCCGTTTTTTGTTGGCTGGTCATCTGGTAACAGTCTGATTTTTATAATTGAGATCCTCTTGCTTCGGCATCGTGCAAGGCAAAATACCATATGACCCG
>JBOFDB010000080.1:0-8833 GCA_051646545.1 Sphingomonas sp. | reverse complement strand
GTTTCGCCTGACCCGATGGGCAAAGATTTCAGCTATGCCGAGGCGTTCAAAAAGCTCGACTATGCGGCGCTGAAGGCCGATCTGACCGCGCTGATGACCGACAGCCAGTCATGGTGGCCCGCCGATTACGGCCATTATGGCCCGCTCTTCATCCGCATGGCCTGGCACGCGGCCGGCACCTATCGCACGGGTGATGGTCGCGGTGGCGCGAGCAGCGGGCAGCAGCGTTTCGCCCCGCTCAATTCCTGGCCGGACAATGGCAATCTCGACAAGGCGCGCCGCCTGTTGTGGCCGATCAAGCAGAAATACGGCAAGCATATCAGCTGGGCGGACTTGTTCATCCTGGCGGGTAACGTCGCGATCGAATCGATGGGCGGCCCGGTGTTCGGCTTTGGCGGCGGCCGTGCCGATGTGTTCGAGCCCGAGCGGGATATTTACTGGGGCCAGGAAGAAAATTGGGTAAAGGCCGAAGAGACGCGGATCCAGCCCGACCGTGAGATGGACCTGGAAAACCCGCTCGCCGCGATTCAGATGGGGCTCATCTACGTCAATCCGGAAGGCCCTGGCGGCAACCCCGATCCGCTGCAATCGGCGCGCGACATCAAGATCACTTTTGAGCGTATGGCGATGAACTATGAGGAAACCGTCGCGCTGACCGCGGGCGGCCACACCTTTGGCAAAGCGCATGGTGCCGGCGATCCGAGCCTGGTCGGCCATGCTCCTGAAGGCAGCGACATCGCGCTTCAGGGATTTGGCTGGATCAGCACGTTCGAATCGGGGAAGGGCGAGCACACCATCACCAGCGGCATCGAAGGCGCATGGGTGAACACGCCGACCGAATGGTCGGAAAATTATTTCCGCCTGCTGCTCGACTATGACTATGAGCTGGTTCGCTCGCCCGCGGGCGCGCAACAGTGGCAGCCGATCAACCAAAAGCCCGAAGACATGGCGCCGGCCGCGCACGACCCGTCAAAGCGCGTGCCGACGATGATGACGACGGCGGACATGGCGCTCAAGGTCGATCCCGAATTCCGCGTGATTTCGGAAAAGTTCCGCAACGACCATGAGGCTTTCAAGGATGCGTTTGCCCGCGCCTGGTTCAAGCTCACGCACCGCGATATGGGGCCGAAGCATCGCTATCTCGGGCCGGAAGTGCCTGCCGAAGACCTGATCTGGCAGGATCCGATCCCGGCTGGCACCATGCCGACCGATGGCGATGTCGCCAGCTTCAAGCAGGCGATCCTTGCCTCGGGCCTGTCGGTTGCCGATCTGGTCAAGACGGCCTGGGCGTCGGCTTCGACCTATCGCCGCACCGATTATCGCGGTGGGGCCAATGGCGCGCGAATTCGGCTTGCGCCGCAAAAGGACTGGGCGGTCAACGAGCCCGAACAGCTTGCCCGGGTATTGGGCGTCATCGATGGTCTGCGCGGCAATTTGTCGCTGGCCGATGCCATCGTGCTCGCCGGCACTGCGGCGGTGGAAAAGGCCGCCAAGGATGCGGGCTTTGACGTTGCCGTGCCGTTCACTGGAGGTCGTGGTGATGCCAGCGCGGAATGGACCGATGCCGAGAGCTTCGAGGTGCTCGAGCCGAAGGCCGATGGCTTCCGCAATTATCTGTCGGCCAAGCATTCGGTGCTGACCGAGGAGCTGCTGCTCGACCGCGCGTCGCTGCTCGGCTTGTCGGCGCCCGAAATGACGGCGCTGGTGGGTGGGCTGCGCGTGCTCGGCGCGACCTATGAAGGCCGCCCGCACGGCGTCTTCACCAATCGGGTTGGCCAGCTGACCAATGACTTCTTCGTCAATCTGCTCGACAACGGCACTTTCTGGGAAGCCGTTGAAATTAGCGGCGATGAAGAATTTGTCGGCTATGCGCATGGCGGTCGCACCGAAAAGTGGCGGGCGACGCGTGCCGACCTGATCTTCGGGTCGAACAGCCAGCTGCGCGCGACGGCGGAAGTCTATGCCGAGCGCGGTAATGAGGAAAAATTCGTCCGCGATTTCGTCGCCGCCTGGACCAAGGTGATGAACGCCGACCGTTTCGACCTCCATCACGCTGGCTGATAACTTAGCCAAACCGCAAGCGGCGGCGCCCTTCTTCTGATTTTCAGTTGAGGGCGCCGCCGTTGTTGCGGGCACTGAGCGACGGCGCAACGATCGTTGAGACGACTCTGCGCGCTCGCGGGCGAGCAATGCTGTCGCCTGGACCGGGATCGCGCTAGGCGGTGGCCAATGCCTGCTTCCGGCGGGGCTGGCGCATCGCGATCGTCGCGGCGGCGGCGGCGAGCATGCACGCGCCGCCCAGCATCAGCACGTGGCGCGGGTCGCCCCCCAGGACCGGGCGATAGAGCAGCCACAGGGTAAGGCTCTCGATCAGCATCGGCACCACGATGAACATATTGAAAATGCCCATATAAACCCCGGTGCGTTCCGGCGGAATGGCATTGGCCAGCATGATGTATGGATTGCCCATCAGGCTCGCCCAACCCAGCCCGATGCCGATCATCGGCAGATAGGCCCAGCTTTCGCTGCGCAGCGCCGGAATGGTCAGCATCGCCACCCCGCTTGCCATCATGCACAGCGCGTGGACGGGTCGCGCCCCCAGCCGCCGCGTCACCGGCACCAGCGCCAGGGCGGCCACAAAGGCGATGGCGTTGTAAAACCCGCCGAGTCGGCCATTCACCAGCGCGGCGTCGCGCACCGCCTCGACCCCGGTATTGCCGTGGATCGAGCGCGCCAGCGACAGCGCAATGAACTGCCAGTAACAAAACATGCCATACCATTGGAACAGCATGGCAAGGCCCAATTGTCGCATGGCGACCGGCATATCGCGAATGGCCCGGATCAGATCGAGCGCGATCTGGCGCGGCGATGGCGATACGGCTTGCATGGCAGCGCGCTCTTCCGGCGGCACGGGCAGCTCAGGCACGCGCCATACCGACCAGCCTATAGTCGCGATCGACAGTCCTGCGCCGATAACAAAGGCAAGCCGGGTGATGTGCGGAATCCCGTTTGCATCGGCCAGATCGGGGTTCATCCCCAATGCCACGAAGATCGACGGCGCGAGGTAGGACAAGGTCTGGGCCAGCCCGGTAAAGGCACTTTGCGTCAGGAACCCGAGCGGCCGCTGCGCGTCGCTCAGCCGATCGCTGACATAGGCGCGATAGGGCTCCATGGTGATGTTGTTGGCGGCATCCAGAATCCAGAGCAGCGTCGCTGCGACCCATAAGGCCGGGCTGTACGGCATCGCGAATAGCGCCAGCGAGCAGAACAGCGCGCCGACCAGGAAATAGGGGGTCCGTCGGCCCAGCGCCGACGTCGTGCGATCGCTCATCGCGCCAATGATCGGCTGGACGATCAGCCCCGTCATCGGCCCCGCCAGCCACAGGAGCGGCGTCGCCCCCTCATCCGCGCCGAGATATTTGTAGATGGGCGTCATATTGGCTTGTTGCAGCCCAAAGCTGAATTGAAGCCCGAGAAACCCCAAATTCATTTGGGCGATCTGCGCGATCGACAAATGGGGCTTGCGACTCATGGGTCATCCTGTCCGTGTCAGCCGGTCTGGCGCCGGTCATCCCAGCCAGTTTACGCCGATCCGCCGTTTTGAACAGCGTATTTTGCAATCGATTGCAGTTTGCAGCACTGGATCGGCCCAAATGGCTGGACCGCGCTGGCACGGCCCCTTATCGACCTTGGCCACGGCGTCTCGGCCGCTAGCAGCAACGGCGCCTGCCATTGCCGCTGTTTCAGGCGCCGTGGCGGAGGCGGAAGGTGGAAGGCGACCGGGCGTGACGGACGGCATGAGCGACACGATGCTGCTGGGGGTGGAGCTGGGCGGCACCAAATGCATCGCCGTCGCCTCGCGCGGGCAGGAGATTGTGCGGGAAGCGCGCTGGCCGACAACCACGCCCGAGATCACGCTGACGCAGCTGTTTGACACCATCGCGCAGTGGCAGGCCGATCAGGCCTTTGCGGCGCTGGGGCTGGCGAGCTTTGGCCCCCTGCATCTTGGCACGGGCGATCCGCGCTACGGGTGCATTGGCAATACGCCCAAGCAGCTTTGGGCGGGCGTCGACCTGATGGCCCGGGCGCGGGCGCATTTTTCTGGTCCGATCGCGCTCGATACCGATGTCAACGCCGCAGCCTTGGCGGAGGGGCATTGGGGCGCGGCCAAGGGCCTGGCGCACCATGCCTATATCACCATCGGCACCGGGGTGGGCGTGGGGCTGATGCTGGGCGGTCGCGCGCATCATGGCACATCGCATGCGGAAATCGGCCATTTGCGCGTCCGTCGCGCGGGCGGCGACGGCTTTGCCGGTAATTGCCCCTTCCACGGCGATTGCCTTGAAGGATTGGTCAGCGGTCCGGCGCTCGAACGGCGCACGGGCTTGCCCGGGCAAGATATTCCGGATGATCACCCGGTTTGGCAGCAGGTTGCCGCAGAGATTGCGCAGCTGATCGTCGTGCTGATCCTGACGGTGGCGGTGGAGCGGATCGTGATCGGCGGCAGCGTTGCGGTCAACCGCCCCGCGCTGTTACCGGCCATCAGAGCGGCAGCGCTGGCGCAACTCGCCGGCTATCCCCGCCATTTTGCGGCTGAAATCGACACGATGGTGACCTTGCCTGCGCTGGGCGACCGGGCAGGCCCGCTGGGCGCCATCGCGGTTGCAATGTCGGCGCTGGAGGCAGAGGGGCGTTAGGGCAAAGAGCCCGTAGAGCGGGATGACATTGGGTTGAACCAAGGCCGTCTTTGCGACCCCGGCGCAGGCCGGGGGAAGCAATCCAGCCGGGCCGCGCAGTCCGTGGATTGCTTCGTCGCTCATGCTCCTCGCAATGACGATCCATGCTCAAGTCATCATGCTCTAAACCCCGTTAAACGCGGATCTTCGCGGCTTCGGGCAAATGGGCCCCTGGTGTCGCGTCGCCACCCTGACCGGTATCGACCCAGGCGCCATGGGCATGCGCCGTCGCCAGCGTCTGCCACTCGCCGGTGCCGGGCCAGCTACGCGCACGGACCACCTGATGGCCAAAAGCGCGATCGGGTTCCATCATCACCCAACCGAGCGGCCGCGCCGCCGTAGCTTGCGCGCCCGCCGTCTTCATCGCCGCGCGAATGCGATCGGCGGTCGCTTCGGGCAGATATTGCCAGACCACCGAGTGCATCAGCACGCGCGTTACCCCTGCCGCCTGCGGATCGGCCAGTTGCGCCTCCACCCAATCGGCGGCGTCGGCACGGGTCAGATCGACGCCATGGACGCGCATCATGCCGATGGCGCGGCGCACGCGGACCAGCCGCTCGGGCGTTTCGGGCCAGATATAGGCGGCCAGCCGCGCCTCGACGACGGGGTCGGTCGCGTCCATCGGGTTGATGTCGCACCCCCGCACCGACACAAACTCGATCGGCGCTACCTCGGGCGCGGGCCCCCGCCATTCGGGCCGGATGGTGACGGGCGAGTCGGGGCCGAAGACTTTCCCGCCAAGATCAAACCGATAGCGATTGATGAGCAGGTTGAGGCCCGCGCTCGAGCCAATCTCGATCAGGTCGATCTTGGGGCCACGCCGCCGGGCAATCTCCATCAGCCCGACAATCAGCGCGCCCGATCGGCCGGGCTCATTGGTCTGCGGGGGGCCATCGAGCCAGGGCATCAGCGACGCTTCGTGCCGGGCAAGCACCCCGTTCAGGATCGCGGCAATGTCCCCAATGTCGGTCACCTCGCCCGCATAGACGCGGGCAAGATCGGCATCGCGGTCGGCAAGAACCAACGCATGCAGCCCTCCGAAAAGCCGCAGCGGCAGGGCGTCGCGTGTCGGCTCGCCTGGCCAATCGAGGATGCGCGTGCCGATCGCGGTGTCGCGGGTCAGCCCGGCGGCCACGGCCGCGCACATGCGGCCGTAAATGGGCGCGGCATTGCTGTTACAATAATGCTCCTGGATCAAAAACGCGCCGCGGACATTCTCCTCGCTCATCCAACCCTCCCCTTCTTCAGCCCGTGTTGCGCCTGCCGCATTGGCCAAGTAAAGCGCGCTCCTCCATGGCCGATCCGATCATCATTGCCGTCCCCAAGGGGCGTATATTGAGCGAGGCGCTGCCTTTGCTGGCGCGGGTCGGCATCGTGCCCGAACCCGCTTTCGCCGATGAGGAGAGCCGCGCGCTGCGTTTTGCCACTGATCGGCCCGAAATTGAGCTGATCCGCGTTCGCGCGTTTGATGTGGCGACCTTTGTGGCCCATGGCGCGGCGCAATTGGGGATTGTCGGCTCGGACGTGCTGCTCGAATTCGACTATTCGGAGCTTTATGCGCCGGTTGATCTTGGCATCGGTCGCTGCCGCATTTCGGTTGCCGAGCCAGCGGACATGGCGGCGGGGGATGATCCGCGCGGGTGGAGCCATGTCCGCATCGCGACCAAATATCCGCACATTACCAAGACCTATTTCGCCGGCCGGGGCGTGCAGGCGGAATGCGTCAAGCTGAATGGCGCGATGGAGCTGGCGCCGACACTGGGCCTGGCGCCGCGCATCGTCGATCTTGTCTCCTCCGGCCGCACGCTTAAGGAAAACGGCCTTGTCGAAGTCGCCGTGATTGCCGAGGTAACCAGCCGCCTGATCGTCAACCGGGCCGCGTTCAAAACGCGCAGCACTGTCGTGCCCCTGGTCGATGCGTTTCGCGCGGCCGTGGGTGAGAAGGCGGCGTAGGGCTGGCATGATCCGTCTGTCCACCGACCAGCCCGATTTCGCCAGTGCGTTCACCGCACTCGTCAATGCGCGACGCGAAGCCGATGCCGATGTAACGCGCGACGTTGCGGCGATTGTCGAGCAGGTGCGTGCCGAGGGCGATGCGGCCCTGCGCGACCTCACGCGCCGTTTCGACGGTCATGACCTTGATGCCAGCGGCTGGCGGATCGATCTAGCCGATGGCGCCGCGGCCTATGCCGCGCTGCCGCCCGATCTGCGCGCGGCGCTTGATCTGGCCGCCACCCGCATCCGGGCCTATCACCAGCAGCAACGGCCGCAGGACAGCGACGCGGTCGACGCGGTCGGCGTCCGCCTCGGCGCGCGGTGGCGCGCGGTCGATGCCGCAGGCGTCTATGTCCCCGGCGGTCGCGCCGCCTATCCCAGTTCGGTGCTGATGAACGCGCTGCCCGCCAAGGTTGCCGGGGTCGAGCGGCTGGTGATGGTGACGCCGACGCCCAAGGGCGCGATCAATCCCCTGGTGCTCGCCGCTGCCCATATCGCCGGCGTGGATGAAATCTGGCGGATTGGCGGCGCCCAGGCGATTGCCGCTTTGGCCTATGGCACGGACCGGATCGCCCCGGTCGATGTGATTACCGGCCCCGGCAATGCCTGGGTCGCCGAGGCCAAGCGCCAGCTTTATGGCGTCGTCGGCATCGACATGGTCGCCGGGCCCAGCGAAATCGTCGTGGTGGCGGATGGGGCCAACAATCCCGACTGGATCGCTGCCGATCTGCTCAGCCAGTCTGAACACGACCCAACCAGCCAATCGATCCTGTTCAGCGATGACGCCGCCTTTGCGGATCGCGTGGCGACAGCGGTGGAGGCGCAGCTGGGCGACCTGGCGACGCAGGCGGTTGCGCGGGCGGCATGGGCGGCGAACGGCGCGATCGTCACTGTCCGCACACTCGAAGAGGCGATGCCGCTGGTCAACGCGCTCGCGCCCGAGCATCTCGAACTTGCCGTCGCTGACCCGCAGCCCTTGTTCGACCGCGTCCGTCATGCGGGCAGCGTGTTTCTCGGCCGACACACGCCAGAGGCGGTGGGGGATTATGTCGCTGGCCCCAACCACGTCCTGCCAACCGGGCGCCGCGCACGGTTTTCAAGCGGGCTGTCGGTGCTCGATTTCATGAAGCGGACGAGCTTCCTTGCCCTCGACGAAGCGAGCCTGGGGCAGATCGGCGCGGCGGCCGTCGCGCTTGCCCGGGCCGAAGGGCTGCCCGCGCACGCCAAGTCGGTGGCCTTGCGGCTGGGACTTAATGATTGACCCTGAAGGCGATTTTTATCGTGGCGCCGACGTTTTTCCCGCCCATCCGCCGCACTCACCCCGCAGCCGCCCGTTCAACGTCGCGAGGCTGAAGATCGGGCGGGCGAGCCGGTTTCCCATCCCCAGGCTGACGCCATCAAGCCGGGTGGGATTTCCCATCAATAGCCCCTATGGACTTGCGCCCATGACCCGCTCTGCCCCCCGCAATACCGCGCGCAGCAAGGCCCGCGCTGCCGCTCGTCTCGCCGCCGTCCAGGCGCTGTACCAGCACGATATGGAAGCAACGCCGGTTCCCCAGCTGCTGACCGAATTCCACCATCACCGGCTCGGCGCGACTATTGAGGATGCCGAATATGCCGAGGCCGATGTCGATTTCTTCAACGATGTGGTGAAGGGGACGCTGGCCCGTCTCGCCGATATCGATACCGCGATTGCCGCGCGCCTTGCCGAGGGTTGGAGCCTTGATCGCCTCGACAAGCCGATGAAAGCGATTTTGCGCGCGGGCACCTATGAACTCATTGCCCGTGCCGACGTGCCGGTGGGGGCCGCGATTACCGAATATGTCGATGTCGCCCATGCCTTTTACGAGCGCCGCGAGGCGGGCTTCGTCAATGGCTTGCTTGATGCGATTGCCAAGGACGTGCGCGACCAGGCCTAATCCCGGTCGGGCGCGCCCAGCGGGAAATAGTGCCGATAGGGACGCGCTTCCTCCACCACCCGAGCGATGCTTGGCCGAGCGAGCAGGCGAGCGCGATAGGCGCGCAGCCGATCATGTTCGGGCGGAATCGGCTCAACCCAGTCGGCGTAGAACAGCGCCGGCGCCGCCGCGCAGTCGGCAAGC
>JBOFDB010000117.1:0-4287 GCA_051646545.1 Sphingomonas sp. | reverse complement strand
GCGTCCCAGCCATAGCGCTCGATCACCCGCGCGCGGGCCGCCACGCCCAGCTCGGCCGCCTTGGCGGGATCGGCCAGCAAGCTCACCACGGCCTCGGCAATCGCGCCGACATCATCGCCGATGCGGATGGTATCGGCATGGTCGATGCCCGCCGCCGCCGCGCTGCTCGCGACGACCGGGCGCGCCATCGCCATGGCTTCCAGCACCTTGTTCTGAATGCCGCGCGCTAGCTTCAACGGCGCGACAACGACCGACGCCGCCGCCAGCCAGCCGCGCACATCGGCGACTTCGCCGGTGACCATTACGCCGGGCTGTCGGGCCAGCGCCTTAACCGCATCCGTCGGCCGCCGCCCGACAATCGCAAAGCGCGCTTGCGGACGCGACACCCGGATATGCGGCAGGATTGTCTCGACAAACCAGATCACCGCCTCGACATTGGGGCGGTAATCCATCTGGCCGGTAAAGACGATCAGGTCACCCATTGCCTCGACGCGCTTGAACTGGGCGCTGGGATCAAACACTTCGGTATCGATGCCATTTTCGACCGCATAGACGCGCTCCGCGCCCGTCCGCTCGACAAACAGGTCGGCCTCGGCCTGGCTGACCAGCACATTGGCGTCGGCGCGTGCGGCCACTTGCCGCTCAAACTGGCCAAGCAAGGTCGCCTCGCGCCGCATCATCCAGCCGGTAATGCCGCCAGAGGCGCGCGCATAGGCATCGAATTTCGCCGAATCGACATCGACAAAATCCATGATCACGCGCTGGCGAGGACGCGGCGGCAGATATTGCGCCATCTGGCTCGAAAAGACGTAGATCGTGTCGATCGAATGGCGGGCGAGAATATTGTCGACCGCCTCGCGCAACGGTTTGTTTTCAAACGCGGTCAGCGACACCGGGCGGCGCAGCGCCAGCGCCTGCAGTGCCGCCAGCCAGCGCGGCTTTGACCTCCAGATGATCGATCGATTGCCGCCAAAGCGGCCCAACCCGCTTTTCCGCTTCATGTCGCGCTCATCGTCGGCAAAGGCGATGATGTGGACCCGCCGGCGCGCCGACAGATATTTGACGATGTTGAAGCCGCGGATCTTGTCGCCCCGGTCCGGCGGAAACGGCACGCGATGGGCGAGAAACAGAATATCGCCCATCAGCCCAGCCCCCGCGCGATAAAGGGGCCCGCCAAATTGGCGATCGGCAGGGGCAGCTTGCGCCACGCCGCCACCATTGCCTGATATTTGACGCTGGTCGGATTGGTGTTGCGCGCAGCAGCACCCTCGGCAACGCGCTGGAAATAGCGCAGCGGTGCGCCGTCAAAGCCCCAATTCTTCTTGAACGCCGCCACCCCGGTCCCCGCCTTGGATCGGCCAAAGTCAAACCGGGTGCAGCCGCGGTCACGCGCGTGGCGCATCAAGGCGAAATACATGGCGTCATTGGCCCGCAATGCCCGCGCCGCCGTCGTGCCGCCTCCCCAATAGGGAAACACCGTAAAATTCATGTACAAACTCAACACACTCGCCACTGGCCGGTCCCTGTCGGACACAACAAGGATATCGGCGGAGTCACCAAACTCGTCCAAAACCGCGCGAAACAGGCGCGCCGGGAAAACAGGAGTCCCCAGGTTGCGCACCGATTCGGCATAGACGGCGTAATGATCTTTCAGGTCGCTTTGATGGCGGCCCACGCGGATGGCAAGGGGATTGGCAAGCGCCTTGCGCACCTCGGCCCGCTGCTTGCGGGGAATGGCGGTGAGTTCCGCCTCATCATCGGCGGCGAGCGCGCGGACAAATCCCAGATAAGTTGTGTCATCGACGTGCCATGTACCTGGCGGCACCGGTCCGCCCCGCAGCTCCAGCCGAGGGCAGCCGCGCTGTTCGGCCAGGCGCCAGCCCGCCTGCGCCAGCGCCGCGACGATGCTTTCGTCATCGGCCAATATGCCGCCGCCAACCCCGAACCCCGCCGACACCATCGCTCGCCCGAACAGCGCCGAACGGATTTCGGTCAATGGCAGCGTGCCGATGATGGCGCCATTGGCGCCCTCGGCGACCAGGCAGTGCGCGCGCTGGCCACAGCTTTTTGCCACCGCCACATTCCATCCGGTCAAATGAAACGGCGTCGCATCGGTGCGGGCAGCAACATAGGCATCGATCGCTGCCCGATCCGCGCGATCGGTCAGGTTGGCGGCGCGAATGCCAATCGGCTTGCCGATCAACGGCATCGTCATACCATCACTCCCGCTTCGGCGGCGACGACGGCGTCGATCCGTCCCCAGCGATGATTGGCGATCAGGCGGCTGAGCTTGCCCGCCATCGCGCCCAACCGGGCATAATGGCGAAGTTTTGAGCGCAACGGCGCCTGCGCCACGCGCGGTTGATCGCGGTCGATCTCCCAGGGGTGGAAATAAAAGATGGCGGCATGCCCCTCGCCCCGGTTGACCGCCCGGATCGCCCGATCAGTCCAGGCGCCGGGAAACAGCCGGAAAAACCCGCCCCCGGTGGCCATGGGCCGCCCCGCCACGCGCGCGATCGTGATCGGCAGTTCGATCAGCGGCGCATCCTTGAGCGGCCGATAGGCAAAGCGCGGCGCCTTGGGCCAGCCATAATGATCATGCGCGATCGGCGCGACCGATGAAGAATAGGCATAGCCCTGTTCGGCCAGCACGGCATGCGCCCAGGGCGTGCGCGCATCGATCGAAAAACTCGGCGCGCGATAGCCGGTCACCGCCACACCCGCCGCATCCTCAATGGCGCGGCGCGCATCGCCGATATCGGTGGCGAAGGCGTCGGGGGTCAGGGTGAAGACGCGCGCATGGTCCCAGCCATGGCTGGCGATTTCATGCCCGGCGTCGACGATGCGACGGATCAGCGCGGGATGGCGCGCCGCGACCCACCCCAGGGTGAAGAACGTCGCCTTCACGCCCGTTTCCGCAAACAGATCGAGCACGGCCAACGTATTGCGCTCGACGCGCGGCGGCAGCGAGTCCCAATCCTTGCGGTCAATCACCGTCTCGAACGCGCCGACCTGAAACCAGTCCTCAACATCGACCGAGAGGCCGTTGGTGATCGGGGCATTGGCGAGCGGCCCTAGGGCAAAAGGCGCGTTCATCCCTGCCCCCGCCGATAGGGGGCAGCGCGGCTGCCATCGCCCTCGACCCAGTCGACGAGCAGGGTCAGAATGCGACGCAGCGCGGCATCCTGTTCCTCAAGCCGCGCTTCAAGACGGCTCAGCCGATCACCAATATCGGTCTGGGCGGACGCTGTCGGCGATGGAGGATCGGTAAAGCGCGCCGGTGCGGCCGCCTCATAGACGGGCGTCGCCAGCGGCGGGGGCGATGGATCATTCGCCACTGGGACAGGACTATCGCCCGCCAGATCGGTAATGACGTTTTCCACGACCCGGCCATCGATCACGTCAAGATGCTCGATCGCGCCGAGCAGCAGCACGCGCCCCGCCAGTTGATTAAGCCGTCGTGGCACGCCGTCCGACCCACGATAAAGCGCCGCAAACGCATCGGGGGTAAAGTGCGGCTGTCCGCGCCAGCCGACGACGCGGAGCCGGTGCAGCATATAGGGTTCGATTTCGTGCGGCCCCATGGGATCGAGATGATGGACGGCGATGACGCGCTGGCGCAACTGCTCAAGCCGCGCCGAGCCGTGAAGGCGCTCGCGAAACTCAGGCTGACCGAGCAGGAAAATCTGCAGCAGCGCATGCCCGCTCGCCTGGAAGTTTGAGAGCATGCGCAGCTCTTCGAGCGCGCCGACCGGCAGCGCCTGCGCCTCGTCGACGATCAGCAGCGTGCGCCGCCCGCTGCGGGCGACGGCGTGCAGCGCACGTTCGATCGTCATCAGCAATTGCGCCTTGCTCTGGCCGACGGGGTCGATTTCCATCCCCACCGCCACGACGCGGAGCAGATCTTCCGCCTCGATCTGCGTCGAAACGACCTTCACGACATGCAGCCGCTGGCGATCGATCGTCGCCATCAGATGCCCAACCAGCGTCGTCTTGCCCGCACCGATATCGCCGGTGATGACGATGAAGCCCTCACCCTGGCTCAAGCCATAGCCGAGATAGGCCATCGCTTTCTTGTGCGTCGCCGATTCGAACCAGAAACGCGGATCAGGCGTCAACTGGAACGGGCGTCCGGTCAGTCCATAATGGTCGTCGTACATGTTAGCGGCCTTAGCGACGAAAACTTTCGAATTGGCGAAGCCCTAGAAATGGTAGCGCCCGCTGATCAGGGCATCGATCACCACCGTGTCGGGTCGGTTGGCCTGCGCATAGCTATAGGCGCCGATC
>JBOFDB010000615.1:0-1320 GCA_051646545.1 Sphingomonas sp. | reverse complement strand
ATTCGCTCAGAGCGACCAGCCCGGCGCGACTCTGGCCGATCAGCACCCGGCGGCCGTCGCACTCGACCAGCGCGAGCCGGGTCTGCGGGCCAAGGCTGGCGATTTCCACCACCCTGAGCGCACGCTCATCGCTCCCCGGCATGGCCAGCAACCCTGCTTGCGCCCGTTTCCAGAGCCACAGACAGGCCCAGGCAAGGCCCGCAACGAACGGCACCAGCAGCACCAGCTTGACGATATATTCGATCATCAGCCGCGCCTCTCGACCTGTGGAAACCCGACCGCGTCATCGCCGCAAATCTCAACCAGCCGGACGCCAAAACGACCCTCGATGACGACAATCTCTCCGCGGGCAATCAGCGTCCCATTGACCTTGATGTCGAGCGGCTCGTCAGCTTGGCGGTCAAGTTCGATCACCCCGCCCTCTTCGAGCGCCAGCACATCACGCAGGCGCAGCGAGGCGGCCCCCACCTCCACCGACAGCCGCACTGGCACCTGCGCGAGCAAACCCAGTCCGCCCGCCTCAGCATCGCCAAGGTTCGTGGTTTCGGCGTTCATCGGGCTTCCTCCCGTTCCAGATGGTCAATCATGAAGGCCACGCGCCCATCACGCTCGCCAATGGTGCCTGTCGCCACCCGGCGGTCGGCGACCAGCAGCGGGACGACACGCGGCATACCGATGGGGATGACGTCACCCGGCCGCAGCGCCATCAGCTGCTGCATCGACAAGAGCGGCCGGGCGATCACGCTGCGGGCAGGCATGGCGATGTCTCCGGCGCGGCGGGCAAGTTCACCCTGCCAGCGGGCGCGCGAAGCGGCGTCGCGGTGGCTCAGCGCCGCCTGCAACACGGTGGCTGCACGCAAGGCAACAAGCGGCAGCAAGAGCGTCACGGACAGAGGGCTGCGCGAAGGCGGCAAGGTCACGGCAAAGTCGATGCGGGCGACGGCCTCTCCGGCGCTCAGCAGATCGCAAGCGTCGTCGGCTGCCAAGGCGCCAATGCTGACGGCCGAAAGCGGCACCCGATCATCGCAGCTTTGCTGAAGCGCCGCCGCCATGGCCTCGGCAAGCCGCGCAAATTCCCGCGCTTCGGCCATGCCGGTCCGGCGTGGTCTGACACTGTCCGTTGTCTCATAGCGGCCACCATATTGGCGTTCGACCAACAATGCAGACAGCGCATGATCAACGATCAGCAGGGCCGGCGCATGGACTGGCTCAAGCGCAATACCGGCCAGGTCCACATCGTCTGCGAACAGACTGTCAAATTGATCACGGCGACCGCTGGCTTGGTCGGCGACCGCATAATGCAGCGCCGGCATCCCGATA
>JBOFDB010000170.1:0-4949 GCA_051646545.1 Sphingomonas sp. | reverse complement strand
GATCGGGCGTGCCGGGCAGCGATACCGGCACCTCATCGAGCGCGGCGCGGCAGGCCTCGGCCGCTGCCGCTCGCGCTCGGAGGATCGTTCGCACCGCCAGGGGCAGGTTGGTTGCTGTGGGGGCGATGCCGACGGCCTCCAGCGCGGCGACGGTTTCCTTATTGATGCTGGTCGTGAGGTCCGGGGTGTCGCGGACGAGCTGCCGCAGCCGGGACCGTTCTTCGTCGTCGAGCTCCGCAAAGTTCGTGGCGGCATATTCCCAACTGGGCATCGCGACGACGCCGGTTCTGGCAAAGGCCGCCCACAGCGTTTGGAAGGCGAGAAGGTCGCGGTCGGTGGTCGACACACGGCGCAGCCTTGGGTCGGCTTGCCAGCGCGCCGCCTCGTGCGCGAGCGCGTCACGATAGGCGCGTAGCTCATGAGCAAAGAGCTGTCGGATCTGAACATTGGTCAGTCCATCCTGTTCAACGCGGCTGTCAAGGCTCATCCTGATCGTCTCGCTATAGGCGGTCATCGCCGCGGCACGGCCGCGCGCGATGCTCAGCTCCCTGGTCAGGAGACTGATTTGGAAGGTTATAGGATGGAGGTCAGACGTGCCCAAGCACAGCGTACGGCGCCACCACAGCGTGCGGCCGCGAGCGAAGGTATTTGGGACGGCTGGCATGGGCACCTGCTACAGACACTTGATACAGCGACTTGATACAGTGCCGTCCCAGCCAAGCTTTTGGCCGGGACAACCCGCGGAATTCCGCCATTCGGGAATCGCGATCGAAGGAATTGGCTGGGGCGGATGGATTCGAACCATCGCATGCCGGTACCAAAAACCGGTGCCTTACCGCTTGGCTACGCCCCAGCAGAGCGTGGCCCCTTAAGCTGCGATTGCGCGGCTGAAAAGGGGGTGATTGGGCTGCATCGTATCGAACCGCGCGTCAGGCGACATGGACGATCCAGCCATGCGTATCGGGCGCGTGGCCGAATTGGATGTCGACCAGCGCCTTGCGCAGCCGCGCGGTCGTCTGCCCGGGGCCGCCGCTGCCGATGGTAAAGCTGCCATCGTCCATCGACATGCTGCCAATCGGCGCGACCACGGCGGCGGTACCGCACGCAAACGCCTCGACCAGCCTGCCGCTTTCCGCATCGGCGCGCGCCTGATCGATCGCATAGCGTTCCTCGCGCACGGTAAGCCCCTCGGCACGGGCAAGCTGGATCACGGTATCGCGGGTGATGCCGGGCAGGATGGTGCCGGTCAGCGGCGGGGTAAGCAACGTCCCGTCGGCAAAGACGAAGAACACATTCATGCCGCCCAGTTCCTCGATCCAGCGGCGTTCCGCCGCGTCGAGGAACAACACCTGGTCAAAGCCGCGCCGCGTGGCATCGCCCAGCGCGATCAGGCTGGCGGCATAATTGCCACCACATTTGGCCGCGCCGGTGCCGCCGGGCGCCGCGCGGGTATAGTCCTTCGACACCCAGAGCGAAACTGCCTTGGCGCCGCCCTTGAAATAGTCGCCGACCGACGAGGCGATGACCCCGAAAATATAGTCGGTCGAAGGCTTTACCCCCAGAAAGGCCTCGGTCGAAATCTGGAAGGGCCGCAGATAGAGCGAGCCGCCCGGCACATCGGGCATCCAATCCTTGTCGATCTGGACCAGGCGCTTCACCGCTTCCAGGAACAATGCAGGCGGCACCGGCTCCATCGCCATCCGCCCGGCCGAGGCGACCATGCGCGCGGCGTTGGCGTCGGGCCGGAACAGCGCGATGCGGCCATCGGGATGGCGATAGGCCTTCAGCCCTTCGAAAATTTCCTGCGCATAATGGAGCACAGCGGCCGCCGGATCGAGCGCGAAAGTGCCGCGCGGGGCGATCTGCGCGCTGTGCCAGCCCTTCCCCTCGCTGAAACGGACCACCGCCATGTGATCGGTAAAGACGCGCCCGAAACCTGGGTCGGCAATCCGCGCCGCACGCTCGGTCGGCGGGGTGGGATTGGGGTGCGGCACGGTCTCGAAACTAATCGCCGCCGCAGCAGGGCGAGGCTGGTCAAGAATCGTGCTCATCCGAGAAATCCGTCCTAGAATCCGGCCTTAAAGGCCTTGATCGCTTCTATGGAAGGCGGCAAACACGGTCAACATGCCTGTCCCATCGCCTGCCGCTTCTCCCCTGTTCCTGCGCGAATCCGAAGTCCGCCGTGGCATGGAATTGCTTTATTTCGGCTATAGCCAGTTGACGCGCGCCGTCGATGAGCAACTCTCACGCCAGGGACTGGGCCGTGCCCATCACCGCGCGCTCTATTTCATCGCGCGCCAGCCCGACCTGACGGTGACGCAGCTGCTCAGCCTGTTGTCGATCACCAAACAGTCGCTGGGCCGCGTGCTCAACGAACTCGCCGAACGCGGCCTCATTGAAACACGCCAGGGCGAACGCGATCGCCGCCAGCGGTTGCTCCGCTTGTCGGAAGAAGGGCGCGCGCTGGAATCAGCCTTGTTCGATCAAGTGCGCGGCCAATTGGCGGAAGCCTATAAAAGCGCGGGCCAGAGCGCGGTGGGCGGCTTTTGGGCCGTGCTCGAAGCGCTGATCCCCGAAGATGAGCGCGCGCGCGTCTTTGCGCTGCGGCGTTAGCGCGACGCTTCGGCCAATTCCCGGCTGCGACGCGCCGCCGCTGCGATCGAGTCGGCGACCAAGCGGTTCAGCGCGCCGTCCGAATCGAGCACGTCGAGCCCGGCCTGCGTTGTGCCGCCCTTGCTGGCCACCCGGTTGGCGAGCGCGCGTGGCGCCTCGCCCGTTGCCGCCGCCAGCGCCGCCGATCCTTCGACCGTCGCCACCGCCAGCCGCAATGCCTGATCGGCCGGCAAGCCGACACGCGTCCCCGCCGCCGCCATAGCCTCGACAATGCGCAGGACGAAACCCGGTCCCGATCCGGCAAGCGCGGTCACTGCATGGAATTGCGCCTCGTCAGCGAGCCACTCGACCACACCAAGCGGGCGGGCGAGCGATTCAACGTCGGCGCGCTGCGCGTCATCGAGACTATCGGTCCACAGGGCGACGACGCCCTTGCCGATCAGCACCGGCAAATTGGGCATCGCACGCACCACCATCGTCACGCCCAATTTGGCGCGTAACGTCGCGGCCTCTACCCCCGCCAGGATCGACATCAGCAGCGGGGGCTGGCCTTGCCATGGCGCCAATTCGGCAACCGCCGCATCCAGCTGTTGCGGCTTCACCGCCAGAATGGCCAGCGCCGGCGGCGGTTCGTCGGGGGCGTGCTCGACGCGACGGACCCCCTCGGGCACGTCGGCGTCGCCCGCAGGATCGATCACGGTCACGCGCGCGGCGGGAATGCCCGCCGCCAGCCAGCGGCGCAGCATCGCGCCGCCCATCGTGCCGCAGCCGATGAGCCAGATGTCGGTGCCGCTCACGCTTCGCCCTGAGTCTCGATCAGCGCCGCCGCCATCGCTTCCTTGGGGCTCTTGCCGCCCCACATGACGAACTGGAAAACGGGGTAGAAACGCTCGCACTCATCGACCGCCGATTCGACAATCAGCTCGGCAGCGGACAATGACAGTGTCGCGCCATCCTCGCCCTCAATCATCGCGGCATGGCGGTAGAGCAGGATGCCGGTGGTCGACCATAATTCGAAATGGCCGATCCACAATTGCTCGTTGACCAGACCAATCGCCTCGTAAATCGCCGCGCGCCGTTCGTCGGTGACGCGAATGTCGGGAAAGGCGAGGAACTGCAACACGCTGTCCTCTTCGCGCCACAGCGCCCGCAACTCATATTGCGTCCAGCTGCCCTTGACGCGCGCGACGACTTCCTCGTCCTGGCGCTCATGTTCCCAGCCATGCGCGGCGAAATAGCTTTCGAGCATGTCGATCGGCGCGGCGTCATCGCGCTCATCATCATGTTCGGTCAGCTTCATGTCGTCATCCTATCGCCGGTCGCGCCGGTGGTCGCCGACGATATGCGTGGCGCCCGGCACGCGGCGCCGCAAGCGCATAGTCATCCCAAAGCGGACCGATCTTGCCGAAAATTGTGGAAAAGATCGCGCGTTCAGGGGCTATTTCTTCGCCTTCGATGCCGATTTATCCCCGGCGAGCGCGGCTTCGAGCGACGCGACACGGGCCTTCAGCGCATCGGCTTCATCGCGCGCTGCCGCTGCCATTGCCTTTACCGCTTCAAATTCCTCGCGCGCGACGAAATCCAGCCCGCCAATCCATTCCTTGGTGCGTTCCCGCGCCGCCGCTTCCGCCTCGCGCCCCATGCCGGCCAGCGTGCCCGCCGCACCGTTGATGAACTTGGCGAGATCGTCAAAAAAACGGTTTTCGGTCTGCATGGCGTGGGCTTTCAGATGGCTCAGCGTGAGGCGATGATCTGGGAACTGACCGACGACGGCACAAGAGTGGCCGCGTTGGGATTAAGCCGATTGATCTCGGCCGTCAGATAACCAGCAAAGCCGATCCACGCCAGATAGGGCACCATCAACAGCCCCGCCATCAGGCGGACCCGGATGAACAAAGCTGTCGCCAACAGCGCGAGCAGCGCCATGGCGGCAATCGTCACCAGCGACCAGAAAACGAGATGCGCGCCAAAGAACAGCGGCGTCCAGAGCAGGTTGGGCACCAGCTGTGCCGCAAACAGGATGAGCGCCGGCGTACGCAATCGCGAACCATGCGCGTTGATGACGAGCGCCAGTGCCACGCCCATCAGCGCGTACAAGATGGTCCAGGCGACGGGAAAGGCCCAGTCGGGCGGCACATATTGGGGCTTCACCAATGCCTGATACCAGGCATTGTCGGCCCCTGTCGGCACACTGCGCGCCGAGGTGAAGCCAAGCAACAGAATGAAGGGCACCGTCACCACTGCCCAGCGGAGGAATGCCATCCGCAATTGTTGTCTGGATGCAAGCTCGCGAACCAAATCCCTACCCCCCGGTAGCGCCCTCCCCGGGCGTTCTT
>JBOFDB010000489.1:0-1594 GCA_051646545.1 Sphingomonas sp. | reverse complement strand
GATCGGGGAGAAGGGCGCGCTCAACGTAATAGGAACTCCACAGGCACTACCAGCTCGATTTCGTCGGGCCGTTCGGGCGGAATCTTGGGGAGCGGATCAGCGCGGCGCAGCGTGTCGAGCGCGGCCTGATCGAGCGCCGGGAAGCCGGAACTCCGCACCAGCGACGAGGATAGCACATGGCCGTCGCGGTTCATCCGGAACCGGATATAGGCGACGCCTTGCTGGCGGGCGCTCTTCGCCGCGCCGGGATAGCGCTGGTATTTCTGCAAGCGGGCGAGAACGCGGCCCTCCCACGTATCGGGCGCGTTGCTCGATACCTGCGGCGCGGGGGGCGCCGGCGCCGTCTTGGGCGCGGCGGTTTCCGGTTGCGGGGGCGTCGGATCGACGGGCTTCACCGCTGGCGCGGGTGGGGGCGGCGCGATCGTCGGGACCGGGATGATCGGACGCTCGACCGGCACGACCTTTTGCGGCGTGGGCTGGCGCTGGTGCTTCTCGACCGGCTTGGGCGCCTCTTTCGGTTTGGGCGGCGTCTCGGGCGGCGAGGCGAGCGGAAGCAGGCTCACCACCAGCGGCGCCGAGGGCGGCGGCGGGTTGAAATGATGCTCGAACGTCAGGAGCAGGCCGGCGAAGGCCACGGCAAAGACCAGGCATGTGCCGAGAAAGCCGAATATCTTGTGTTCGGGCGGCGGGGCATAGGGATGCCGCTCGACCGGGAGCGGCAGCACGATCGGCAGCGTTTCGGCATCGTCGCGCGCCTGGCGCGCGTCGTCGCCGTCAGGGCGCATGGTGGCGAGCATGTTGCGGCCTCCCTGTCGGTCGCAGGACGTGGCGCGCGATCACCAGCAGCGGGATCGCCAGCGCCGCCCACGACAGGCACCACCAGATGCCGCCTTCGCCGAACAGCGCCGAGAGCAAGCCGAACAGGGTCAGCGCCGCGAGGGCGATCGGCCACGACCATTGACGGCGAAAGGTGGAGCGATGCCGTTTCATCACTCGGCCGCCTCTAGCCCGGCTTATTCATCGGGTTCGGTCAGAAGGGTTGGCGGGAGTGGTTTAAGCGATTGCTTTGATGTAGGAAAATGGGTGTCTAGGCCATTCCTGCAGCGAGGCAATTTATGCCACGGACCACACCCGCCGGGAGCGATGATAGCGCGCCGGGATTTTCGTTTCCAGCGATCGGGCGCAAGAAGATCACAGCCGCGTTCGACGGAGGTCGGCTCACCTCGGATGGCGGTGTTCTGCTGCTGGCACAGGCCGAGCGCGCGATGGGGCTTTGCCGGCGGCTTGCGGCTTGCATTGCCGATCCGCGCGATCCTGCGCGGGTGATCCATCGCCTTGATGACATACTGCGTGCCCGCGTGTTCGCGATCGCGTGCGGCTACGAGGACGCCGATGATCTCGACGCTCTGCGTGACGATCCGGGCTTCCGCCTGGCGCTGGGCAAGCTGCCGGGATCGGGCGCGGGGCTGGCCAGCCAACCAACGATGAGCCGGTGGGAAAATGCGCCGACCACACGCGAGTTGGCCAGGATGATGTCCGCGATGATCGACATCTACTGCGCCAGTTACGATTGCAAGCGCCTACAGATACAGGC
>JBOFDB010000329.1:0-1425 GCA_051646545.1 Sphingomonas sp. | reverse complement strand
TGCAGATGGAGGTGATTTTGACCGCGGCCCTCGACATTGCGCAAAGCCTTCACCTTGAGGCCGAGAAGCTTCGCCCCTTCAAGCAGGAATCGGCGTGCATTCCGCTCCGCACGCCGCGCGACCAGGCGTTGAAGCTCGTCGTCGAAGGTCGCCCCCAACATCTCGCTTATGACGAACCTTGATCGCGCCGCCTAACGCCGAGCGCGATATTCAGGATAACGACCCGGTATGACCGACTTGCCCGCCGCATCCGCCGAAACGCCTGACGACACCCCTGCTGCCCAACCGGAGCCCGCGATGGACATCCATAAACCCAAGCCGGTGCATAGCTGGCGGGAGTTTTTCTCTGAAATCATGGTGATCGTGATCGGCATCTGCATCGCGCTGATCGGCGAGCAGATCGTCGAAAAGATCCACGAGAGGATCGTGGCGGACGAGGCGCGCGAGCAGGTCGAAAAGGAAATGGCGACCGACCTTGCCGTCCTCACCAACCGCACGCGGAGCGAGCCTTGTATCAACAAGCGGATCGACGAGCTTGACGCAAAGCTCGCGGCGGCGGGCACGCCCGCCTATGTCGCGCCCAATTGGGTTGGCAAGCCATCGTCCTGGGATAACCAGACCGCGCGCTGGCAGGCAGCGTCGCAAAGCGGCCGCATGGCGCTGCTGACGCCTTATGAGCAAGGCGAGATCAGCTTCATCTATTCCGAGATTGCTGCGCTCCAGCAGGCGCAGGCCGACGAACCCGAGCAATGGGCGCACCTCGCCGCCCTGCAAGGCGTGGCCCATCCCTCGCCGGGATTGATCGACGCGGCGCGGCTGGCGCTGGTCAGGGCGCGGCTCGATGACGAGGCGATTCATTTCCGCATCGCCGAATCGACCAATGCCCTGCGCGCCATGGGTGTCGCCCCGGTGCCGTCGCCAGTGGTAACCCCGATGGCGAATTTCAGCATCTGCTGGCCGATCGATTTGCCGACCGCAGAGGGATATCGGCGACTGGCAGCGCAGCTACCCACCGACAGGAAATAGCATCGGCGAGCGTCGGCCTCGCCTCGCGGGGCGGTTTCTTCTACGCTCGGGCCATGTCGCCGCTCCCCCAAGCCTTTGCCGACCACCTCCGCCGCGACCGGCGGCGGTCGGCGCATACGGTGCGGGCCTATCAGGCGGGGGCGGAGCGGCTGGTCGCGTTTCTGCAAGGGCATTGGGGCAGGGTGGCCGACGCCGCCGCGCTGACACAGGTCTCCACCGCAGATTTGCGTGCCTATCTGGCGCAGCGGCGGGGGGAGGGGCTGGGCAATGCGTCCGCCGCGCGCGAGCTGTCGGCGGTGCGCGCTTTCCTGAAGTTCGCGAGCGGCGGGGAAAGCGCCGGCCCGGCCCTGCGCGGCCCGCGGGTGAAGAAAGGCGTGCCGCGCCCCGTTTCCCCCGATG
>JBOFDB010000412.1:0-6876 GCA_051646545.1 Sphingomonas sp. | reverse complement strand
TCGCTCGGCGTCGAGGCGAGCGGCAATATCTGCGTCGCGACGATTGGCGAAAGCGGCATCTCGGTGGTGTCGCCAACGGGCGAGCTGGTCGAGTTCGTGCCGACGCCCGATCCCTTCACCACCAATATCTGCTGGGGCGGCCCTGACCTTATGGACGCCTATATCTGCCTGTCGGGAACGGGCAGATTGGCGAAAATCCGCTGGGCCCGGCCGGGGCTGAAACTCGTTTACTGAGGGTTCCGACCTTAACCACCATCGTCACCCCGGCCTTGTGCCCGGGTCCACCAAGCGGCTTGGCGATGGATTAGGGGGCGAGCGAACCGCTTGCGGCACCATGGACCCCGGGAAAAAGGCGGGGGTGACGGGTGTGCCGAAGGGGCAGACCGGAGGACGTCAAATGGCGAAAAACGAGGAAAAGCACCTGATTTCGCGCGTCGGCTGGCTGCGCGCCGCCGTGCTGGGCGCCAATGACGGCATCGTCTCGACCGCCAGCCTGATTATCGGGGTCGCCGCCGCGCATCAGCCGCAATCGGCGATCCTGGTGACGGGGGTTGCCGGGCTGGTGGCGGGCGCCATGTCGATGGCGGCGGGCGAATATGTCTCGGTCAGCTCGCAACGCGACACCGAAGAGGCCGAGCGCGCCAAGGAAGCCCAGGAGCTGAAAAATGCGCCTCAGGCTGAGTTGCAGGAATTGACGCGCATCTATGTCGAGCGCGGCCTCGACACGGCGCTCGCAGAACAGGTCGCCCGGCAATTGACCGAACGCAATGCGCTGGAGGCGCATATGCGCGACGAACTGGGCCTGACCAGCGAATTGGAGGCGCGCCCCGTGCAGGCGGCGATAGCGTCGGCGGCTAGCTTTACGGCGGGCGCGGCATTCCCGCTGTTGCTGGTCCTGTTATTGCCACTGGCGTGGGTGGCGCCCGGCGTTGGGACCGGCTCGCTCGCTTATCTTGCCGTCCTGGGCGTCGTCGGCGCGCTGGCGGGCGGCGCCCCGGTGCTGTGGCCGACCGTTCGGGTGACGTTCTGGGGCGGCATCGCCATGGCGGTGACGGCCGGGGTGGGCCTGGCCGTGGGGCATGTCGGCTAGCCGTTGACCGCGCCTCAGCCACAGCGCTAAGCGCCGGATACTTGCTCGACTCTTGTCCGGAGCCTGCCTGCATGAAAAAGCTCTACCCCGATGCCGCCGCTGCGCTTGAGGGCGTGTTGTTCGATGGCATGTTGATCTGCGCGGGCGGGTTTGGCTTGTGTGGCATTCCCGAGCGGCTGATCGACGCAATCCGCGACGCGGGCGTCAAGGACTTGACCATCGCCAGCAACAATGCCGGCATTGATGGCGAGGGGCTCGGCAAATTGCTCCGCACGCGCCAGGTCAAGAAGATGATCAGCTCCTATGTCGGCGAGAACAAGGAGTTTGAACGGCAATATCTGGCGGGCGAGCTGGAAGTGGAATTCTGCCCGCAAGGCACGCTGGCCGAGCGCTGCCGCGCGGGCGGCGCGGGAATCCCGGGCTTTTACACCAAGACCGGCGTCGGCACGGCGGTGGCCGAGGGCAAGGAGGTCAAGTCGTTCGACGGCCAGGACTATATTCTGGAGCGCGGCATCTTCGCTGACCTGTCGATCGTCAAAGGCTGGAAGGCGGACGAGACGGGTAATCTGGTTTTCCGCAAGACCGCGCGCAATTTCAACCAGCCCATGGCGACCGCGGGCAAGATCTGCGTGGCGGAAGTCGAGGAAATCGTGCCCGTCGGCAGCCTTGATCCCGATCAGATCCATTTGCCGGGCATCTACGTCAATCGCCTGATCCGGGGCGCGCCCTATGACAAGAAGATCGAATTCGTGACGACGCGTGAGCGGGTGGCGGCGTGAGCGACGCCAAGCCCGTTCCGATCGATCTGACTCCCTATGCCCAAAATCTGGCGGGCGCGCGGGAGTTTCTGCGGTTATGGGCGACCGAAGACGGCCCCGTCTTTTGCTTCATCAATCCCGTGCCGATCGGCCCTGACCCCATGGCGTTCGGCCTCGCCGTCGTCGATGCGATCGGGCACGCCGCCAAGGCCTATGCCCGTGCCGTCCAGATCAGCGAGGCCGAGGCGCTGGCGCGCATCTGGGAAGGCGTCGACGCCGAACGCGCCCGCCCCACCGACAGCCCCATCGAATTCGGTCCCCGACAGGAGCAGCATTGATGCCTGAGGAAAACAAAGGCTGGAGCCGCGACGACATGGCGGCGCGCGCCGCCAAGGAGCTGCAGGACGGATTCTACGTCAATCTGGGCATCGGCATCCCGACCCTGGTGGCCAACCACATTCCAGAGGGCATGGACGTGACGCTGCAGAGCGAGAACGGCATGCTCGGCATCGGGCCATTCCCCTATCCCGATGAGGTTGACCCTGACCTCATCAATGCCGGCAAGCAGACGATCAGCGAACTGCCGCAATCGGTATATTTTTCGTCAGATCAAAGCTTTGCGATGATTCGCGGCGGCCATATCGACCTGACCGTGCTTGGCGCGATGGAAGTGAGCGAAAGCGGCGACATCGCCAACTGGATGATTCCCGGCAAGCTCATCAAGGGCATGGGCGGCGCGATGGACCTGGTTGCCGGCGTCAAGCGCATCGTCGTGGTGATGGAGCACACCTCCAAGAACGGCGACCCCAAATTCATCCCCGCTTGCACGCTGCCGCTGACTGGCAAGAATGTGATCGACATGATCATCACCGATCTGGCGGTGTTCCATCGGCCCGATCATGCCAGCCCCTTTGAACTGGTCGAGCTGGCGCCGGGCGTGACGGTGGACGAGGTCGCGGCGAAGACGACAGCGGCGTATAAGGTGGCGGTGGCGGCGTGAAAACAGCCATCGCCCCAGCGCAAGCTGGGGCCGCTTGCCGTCAGCGATCCCAGCTTTCGCTGGGATGACGGCCAGGGCGAACGCTGCCCCACCAAGGGATACCGCCAATAGCCTATCACACGTTGCTCTAATCTCAACCCGGCCTTATTACGACTGCCATGTTTGACGCCATTCGCCGCCGCTATCTCGACCTGTTGGGCTCGATCTATATTTACAACGAGCGGCGTGGCTATCTCAGCATCGACCGCGTGCTGGAGGCAGTGCGCGTGCGCGCGCCCGATGATCATGAATTGATTGCGGCGATCGAAAAGCACCGCGCCGATGAGCGCAAGCATTATATCATGTTCCGCCGCTGGTTTGAGCTGCGTGGTGTCATGCCGCTCAAGGTTGACCGCACCTGTGGTCATATCGACCGCTTCGTCGAGATCATGTTCCGCCGCACGATCGACGAGCTCGACACCCAGGCGATCATCGCCAATGATCGACTGTTCGAGCGGCTGTGCCGCGTGATTTCGCTGACCGAGCAGCGCGGCCACAAACAGGTCCACGTCCTGCTCAATCACCCCGTCGTGAAGCGCGACAAGACGCTGATCAAGATCTTCCAGATCATCGAGCGCGACGAGCCGAGCCATTGGGCACCCTATGATGCGTGGCTCAAGGCCAATGGCAAGCGCGACCCCAAATGGTGGGAGCGCGCGATTGACGGCTTCATCCATGGCGAGCTGCTGCTGCTGAAGCTGCCGGCCCTGTTCCTCAATCCCTGGCTTGGCCGGTTCGAGCGCTGGCCCGATGCCGACGATCCCATCGTCGAGCCGATTATCCGCCGCCCGCTTGCAGCCTGACCGCGTCGATGGTGCCTAGCGACGCTGGCGAGCGGAAGGGGCAGGCATGGCAGTGATACGAGTGCTGACGCGCATCGCAGTAATCGGCGTCGGTGTGGCGCTGGTCGCCCTGGCGATCATCTACGGCGTGTCGGAATGGGTGATCCGCCGACCACATAACATTGCCGCCGTCGCCGTGCCCGTGCCGCATGACGCCGCCGCGATCGCCGAAGGAGCCCGGCTGGCCACCCTGGTCGGCTGCCCGAGCTGCCACGGCAATGGCAAGGGCGCGATCTGGACGCCGGTCGATTGGCGCGAAGGTCAGGTCGCGCCACCCGCGATCGCGCGCAAGATTGCCGGCTATTCCGATGCCGAACTGGTGCGGCTGATTCGCCACGGTGTGAAGAAGGACGGCACGACGCTGTTCGTCATGCCGAGCTGGGCGGAGCGCTATCTCACCGATGACGATCTCGGTCGGATCATTGCCTGGGCGCGGGGCCTGAAGCCCGCCGCCGACGATGTGCTCGCGGAAACCTGGTGGGGCCCCAAGACCCGCTGGCGGATGCTGACCGGCGATTTCCGCCAGAGCGTGCAGCCCGAAACCGTCGCCGCCAAGGCCCGCCCTGCCGATGTCGGCCCCTATTATGTCCGGGCCTTGTGCGGCGAATGCCACGCCCTCCACCAGCCGCGCGAGAATGAGGGGCAGATCGTCCCGCCGCTGGCGACGGAGGGCGCGGCCTATGGCGACGCCGATTTCCGCACGCTGCTCAAGACCGGCAAGGGCCTGTCAAAGCCCGACCTCGGCCTGATGACGACGATCGCCAAGGAAAATCTCCACGCGCTGAACGATGACGAGATCATGGCGATCCACCGCTATCTGCAGCGCGAAGCGGCGCACCCGACCACGTCCTGATGCGGGTGCTGCTGACCGGATCGTCGGGGTGGCTGGGGCGCTTTCTGGCGCCGGCCCTGCATGCGGCGGGGCATGAGGTTGTGGGGCTCGACGTCGCGGCGGGGGCGCACACTGACGTGGTGGGCGACATCGCCGACCGCGCGCTGATCGACCGGCTGTTCGCCGAGCACCGGTTTGAGGGCGTCATCCACGCCGCCGCGCTCCACAAGCCCGACATCGCCCGCTACCCAGCGCAGCGCTTCATCGATGTGAATGTGACGGGCACGCTCAACCTGCTGGAAGCGGGGGTGGCGGCGGGGGCGAGCCGTTTCGTCTTCACCTCGACCACCTCGCTGATGATTTCGGACGCGATCCGCCGGGCGGAGGGCGAGGCGGCAGTGTGGATCGACGAGACGCTGAGCCCGCTCGAACCGCGAAACATCTATGGCGTGACCAAGCTTGCCGCGGAGCATCTGTGCCGACTCTATCATCAGCTGCATGGCCTGCCGTGCCTCATCCTGCGCACCGGGCGCTTCTTCCCTGAGGATGACGACACTCACGCGCAGCCATCGGGCGAGAATCTGAAGGCGAATGAACTGCTCAACCGGCGGTTGACGGTGGAGGACGCGGTCGCGGCGCATGTATTGGCGCTGGATCGCGCGCCGGCGATCGGTTTCGACACCTTCATCCTGTCGGCGCCGACGCCCTTCGCGCGCGATGAGGTGGCGGCGTTGAAGGCGGATGCGCCGGCGGTGATCGAGCGGCATTTTCCCGACGCGGCCGCGCTTTACGGGGCGCAGGAGTGGGTGCTCCCCGCGTCGATCGACCGGGTGTACGACGCTGGCCGGGCCGAACGCGTGCTGGGCTGGCGCGCAAAGACCGACTTTGCCGCCGTCCTCGATGCGCTCCGCACCGGCAAGCCGCTGCCGGTGACGCACGACCCGGCTTATGTGTCGCCGATGGTGGCACCTTGAGCTGGTATGTTTTTCCATCGTCACCCCGGCCTTGAGCCGGGGTCCCGCTGTAATCCGGCGTTGGAAGAAGCGGGATCCCGGCTCAAGGCCGGGGTGACGGGGACGGTGTGACGCTGGACAACGTTGAATAATCAAAGGGGAAGGACGCCATGATCAAATGGCTTTGGCGCGGGGCGCTTGGGGTGGCGGGGATCGCGCTGCTTGGCGCGGGCGGGGCCTATGCGGCGTCGGAATGGATTATCCGTCAGCATTATGACGCGCCCTATCCCGCCATCGTCGCCGATCGCTCGGCAGCGGGCGTCGCGGAAGGCGATCGGCTGACCGAGATCTTCTTCTGCCAGGGCTGCCATGGCGAACATGGCGAGGGCGAAGTGATCGAGGATGTGCCCGGCGCCAAGGCGGTCGCGCCGGGCTTCGCCTCGATCGCCGCGACGCATAGCGATGCCGAGATTGCGCGCGCGATCCGCTATGGCGTCGGCAAGGACGGGCACCAGATGTACGTCATGCCGGTGCAGCTCGTCGGCAAGCTTGCTGATCGCGACATCGCGCAAATGATCGGCTGGATCAGGACGGTGCGCGCCACGCCCAAGGACATGACCATTGGTGGCATGGCGTGGACGCCCGCTGCCCGCTACGCGTTGCTGACCGGCAAGCTCGACGGCAAGGCGCGGACCAGGGTTGATGCGCCCAAGGATCGGCCTGCGGATATGGGCATGTATGTCGTCAACGGATCGTGCCAGCAATGCCATCGGCTGCACGTCGCCAATTCGCTTGGCGACCAGATGGCGCCGCCGCTGGCACCGGTTGCCGCGTCCTATGATCCGGCGGCGTTCCACCGGCTGCTCAAGACCGGCGTAGGCCTGACCCCGGGCGACCTCGGCTGGATGAGCTGGGCGGCGAAGGGGCATCTCAAATACCTGACCGACGCCGAGATCGATCAGATCCACGCCGCGCTGAAGCGCGAGCAGGCCGGGTATCCGGCGCAATAAATCTTCGCCACGGGGTTGCCCCCAAGCAACAAAGCATTAAGCGCCAGAGACATGGCTGCGCCGCAAACGCTCTACGACAAGATCTGGGACGTGCATGTCGTCGAGCGGCGCGATGACGGGACGTGCCTGATCTATATCGATCGGCACCTTGTCCACGAAGTGACCAGCCCGCAGGCGTTTGAGGGGTTGCGCGCGGCGGGGCGCAAGGTGCGGCGCCCCGACCTGACGCTGGCGGTGCCCGACCATAATCTGCCGACGACGCCGCGCGTCGATGCAGGTGGCCAGCCGATCGCGATTGCCGATCCCGAAAGCGCGGCACAACTCGACGCGCTACGCCGCAATGCCCCCGATT
>JBOFDB010000317.1:0-1020 GCA_051646545.1 Sphingomonas sp. | reverse complement strand
AAATCGCGTCTTCGCCCAGCGGTTGGCCGGCGCGCGCTTCGCCGAGCAGCGACAGTTGCGCCACCTCATCGCCGCGCCCGATCAGCAGGGCAGCGTGCGGGAGCTTGCCCGACTGAATATAGCGCTCGTCGAGCATCGCGGGGATGCGCGCCAGTCTGTCAGCGTCAAAACCCAGCGCGGCGGGATCGGACAAGGTCAGCGTCATGCGCGCGGGATCCCGGCAACGATGGCTTCGGCCCGTGCGAACAGCGCCGGGTCGATGGCAAGGCCGCTCGCGGCAGCATTGTCGCTGACTTGTCCAGGCCGGCTCGCGCCGATGATCGCGCTGGCCACATTGGCCTCACGCAGCACCCAGGCGAGGGCGAATTGCGCCATGCTGCATCCGGCTTCGTCAGCCAGCGGCCGGATCTGCTGGACGGCGTTCAGGACCTCATCGCGCATCAGCCGGTCGATAAACCCGCCCATGGCATCGCTGGCCGCGCGGCTGTCGGGTGCGGGGGCTGTGCCGGGCAGATATTTGCCGGTCAGCACGCCTTGGGCGAGCGGCGACCAGACAATCTGCGAAATGCCGTTCGCCGCGCACAGCGGGATCACCTCCATTTCGGGGCGGCGCCACAGCAGCGAATATTGCGGCTGGCTGGAAACGAATTTGACCGTCTCCGGCACGGCGAGGGCATCGCGGACATTCTGCGGCGACCATTCGGAAAAGCCGATCGCGCGCACCTTGCCTGCGCGGACAATCTCCGACAGCGCCGCCATCGTCTCGGCCACCGGCGTTTCGTCGTCATAGCGATGGCATTGATAAAGATCGATATAGTCGGTCTGCAGCCGCGTCAGGCTGGCATCAACTTGCTTGAACACCTGTGCGCGGGACAGGCCGCGGTCGCTGTCGGTCATCGGGAAGAACAGCTTGGTCGCCATCACATAGCTGTCGCGCGGTCGCGCTTTGAGCGCCTCACCAAGGAAGCTCTCCGCCGCGCCGCGCCCGTAGATGTTCGATGTGTCGATAAAGTTGATGCC
>JBOFDB010000138.1:0-1995 GCA_051646545.1 Sphingomonas sp. | reverse complement strand
CGAGCAGCCGTTCCGCCTCCGTCGCGTCATATTCGCTCAAACCCCGAGCAATGAAGCCCGCCGGCCCTTCGATGCTGATGGGATCTCCCCGCAGGAACGCCCCGCGCACCGCCGTTGCCCCGGCAGCGAGCAAGCTTTTGCCGTCTATCAAGGCGGCGGCGGCGCCCGCGTCGACGGTGATCGTCCCCTTCGATGTCATCCGTCCCGCCAGCCATGCCTGGCGGGCCCGCGCTCGCTTCTCGGGGAGAAACAATGTGTGCGGTGCATTAGCAGAAAGTGGCCGGTCGATTCGGCCCGAGGCGATGGCCAGTGGTACGCCCGCACGACTGGCGATCCTGGCGGCGGCGATCTTGGAGGTCATGCCGCCTGATCCCATTCCCGACGCCGATGCGCCGTCCGCCATCGCCTCGATGCGGGCGTCGATCCGCGTTACCTGCGCGATATGCTGCGCGCCGGGCAACGCGGGATTGCGATCGTACAGGCCATCGACGTCGGACAGCAGGACGACGCCATGCGCGCGCGCTGCCTGCGCCACGCGCGCTGCCAGACGGTCATTGTCGCCAAAGCGGATTTCGGCCGTTGCCACGCTGTCATTCTCATTGATGATCGGCACGACTTTCAGACCCAGCAGCCGATCAAGCGTCGCGCTGGCGTTCAAGTAGCGACGGCGATCCTCCAAATCGTCAAGCGTGACCAGGATTTGCCCGGCAGTCAGCCCCTGGGTCGCAAGCTCTTCGGCCCAGACCCTGCTCAAGGCGATCTGCCCCGTCGCAGCCGCAGCCTGCGCATCCTCCAGACTGGCGCGACCGCCATGGGGCAACCCCAGTCGCCGCGCGCCAAGCGCAATGGCACCCGATGAAACGATCGCGATCTGCTGGCCCGCCGCAACCCGTTCGGCGATATCGTGCGCCAGGCCCGACAGCCAGGCGCGCCGCACCTCGCCCGCAGGATCGACAAGCAACGCCGAACCGATCTTGACGATCAGTCGCGGGCAAAGATCGGGCGGAAAAAGCGTCATTCTGTGCTGGCGTTACCCGCTCCCTTCGTCGCCGCCAATGCCCGCTCCACCGGTGATCGCCGCGATACTGTCACCGAACGGGCTTAGCTTGTTGAAAAATAGCCGAAGGAGGATGCGATGCCCGATCAGATGCCAGCAGCCGCCAAGCTCGATCCGCATTATGCCGATTATGTTTTTGATCAGTTGCAGCAAACCCGCTTGACCCAGGATCATGCGGCAATGCTCCACCGCCATGCGCCAGCGCGGATCGCCAAGGCGAGCGAGGCATTGTCCTCTGCGGGCCATGCCGCGCGCGGGTCGCACAACAGCCAGGATGACACGCTCAATCATACCCATGTCGTCGAACGCATGCTGGACGAAAAGGCCTTTTATCCGCCGCACGACAAGCGCGCCGAGTCGCCCGAATATGCCAAGATTCATCACCAGATGACGGTGGTGGATGACAAGCATTGCCTGGTCTGCGGCGTCCAGCATTCAACATTGAGCGATCCCGCCAAAAACCCGTTCGGCGCGATCCAGATGGAGACGCATCATCACACAATCGAATGGGCGCTCGCCAATGCGATCGACGAAGCGAAGTTCAACCAGCATATCCTTCCCGGCCTCGCTCGCGCGGCGGCATCGCGCGCCAATGACCAGCATTTCGCCGGGCTTGACCCCATCTATCGCGCGTTCGACGCCGATTATGCGTCAGGCCACATGACGCTCGACCGCATCAAGCAATGGGTCGATCACGCTGCCGACAATTTGTGGGTGCTGTGCGATGTCCATCACCGCCACAAATATGTCGGCATCCACGCCATCACCTATCCCATCTGGGGGCCGCAGGATGTGGTCGACCAGACGATCGTCGACAGCATGATCGCGACGGCCAAGGGGAGTGGGGCGGTTTAGCAATCCACCAGCGCGGGGGCTGGATTGCTTCGCTGCGCTCGCAATGACGAGGTTTTGAAGCGATCGCACGATAGCGAAAGCCC
>JBOFDB010000512.1:0-2053 GCA_051646545.1 Sphingomonas sp. | reverse complement strand
ACAGCGATGTGCTTTATCTGGTTGGCGACATCATCGATGGCTGGCGGCTGAAGCGCAAATTCTATTGGCCGGCGCAGCATAATGACATTGTCTGGCGCGTGTTGAAGCGTGCCAAGCGCGGCACGCGCGTCATCTATATTCCCGGCAATCATGACGAGGTGTTTCGTCAATTTACCGGTCTCAATTTCGGCGGGGTCGAAATCCGCCGTCAGGCGATCCACGAAACCGCCGATGGCCGTCGTTTGCTGGTGCTGCACGGCGATGAATTCGATGCGATCACGCTGGCGCATCGCTGGCTCGCGCATATTGGCGATTTTGCCTATACCGCGCTGATGGGCCTTAATCGCTGGGTCAACAATATCCGCCGCTGGCTCAACCTGCCTTATTGGTCGCTGAGCAAGCACGCCAAGGCACGCGTCAAGAACGCGGTCGAGTTCATTTCCAATTATGAGGAAGTGGTGGCGCAGGCTGCGGGCGCGCGGGGCGTCGATGGCGTGGTGTGCGGCCATATCCACACCGCCGAAATCCGTCAGATCAACGGTGTGCAATATTATAACGACGGCGACTGGGTGGAGGGTTGCACCGCGCTGGTCGAACATTACGATGGGCGTATGGAAGTGCTCCACTGGGCAGATGAGATTGCGGTCCGCAACCTCGCCAGCGTCGCGGCGATCGCGGCCTGAGCGGCGTGCGGATCGCCATCGCCACCGACGCGTGGTCGCCCCAGGTAAATGGGGTGGTGCGGACGTTGCAATCGGTGCGCGCCGAGCTGGAGGCGATGGGCCATGATGTGCTCGTCGTCTCGCCCGATCTGTTTTATTCGATGCCGTGCCCGACCTATCCCGAAATCCGGCTGGCCTTTGCGCGCACGGCGGCGGTGGGCAAGATGCTTGCCGATTTCGGCCCACAGGCAATCCATCTGGCGACCGAGGGCCCGGTTTGCCTTGCCGCGCGGCGCTGGTGCCTGGCCAATGGCTATCCGTTTACGACGGCCTATCACACCCAGTTTCCCGATTATGTTTCGGCGCGCATCGGCATCGATCCCGAATGGATCTGGCGCTATATCAGCTGGTTCCACTGGCCGGCTCAGGCCGTGCTGGCGTCGACTCCGTCGATCGCGGCCACCTTGCGCGCGCATGGGCTGGAGCGGATCAAGCCCTGGGGGCGCGGCGTCGACCTGGGCATTTTCGGTGGTGAGCTGACGCCCGATCCCGCGCTGCAGGCGATGAAAGTGCGCGGCGAAGGGCCGATCCAGCTTTATGTCGGCCGCATCGCCATTGAAAAGAATATCGAGGCGTTTCTGCAGGCCCAACATCCCGGTACCAAGGTGCTGGTGGGGGATGGCCCCGCGCGCGCGGCGTTGACGGCGCGCTATCCCGATGCGCATTTTCTAGGCCCCAAATTCGGCGCTGAACTCGCCGCTTGTTATGCGGCGGCTGATGTATTCGTCTTCCCCAGCCGCACCGATACCTTTGGGCTCGTCATGATCGAAGCGCTGGCGTGCGGCGTGCCGGTGGCGGCCTATCCCGTTACCGGGCCGGTCGATGTGCTGAAGCCCGGCGTCGGGGTGATGGATGACGATCTCGACACCGCGATTGCGGCGGCGTTGCTGCTCGATCGCGACGATTGCCGCGCTTATGGCCAGGGCTTCACCTGGCGGGCAAGCGCGCGGCAATTCCTCGATGCGCTGGCGCCCTTTGGCCTTGACGAGGCGCTGGCGGCTTAGGCGCGGTGGCCGGATGGCTGGGATTGTGTGCCAACCGCCATGCGACGCCGCTCTTGCCCCCGCCCGCCGATCGCATTAAGTCACGCATAAGCAAGGCCGCTCCGTGATGGGGCGGCCCTAATTATTTCTGGCCGCTTCGGCGGCGACGTGATTTCAGGAGTTTCACCCGTGGCCCAGCCGCTCATGCCGCACGCGACCGCCGCCTGGCTGGTCGACAATACGTCGCTCAGCTTTCAGCAGATCGCTGATTTTTGCGGGCTGCATATTCTGGAAGTGCAGGCGATCGCCGATGATACCGCCGCGACCAAGCTGACCGGTCGTGATCCC
>JBOFDB010000023.1:0-1042 GCA_051646545.1 Sphingomonas sp. | reverse complement strand
TGCCAGCGGCATGATCGACCGCGCGGCCGATGACAGCGCTCGCGCCGGTGCCGCCGCGACGCTGCAGCAAGCGATTGAGGTTTCGGCGACACAGGACAATATTTTCGAACTGATCGTCCAGATCGGGGGCGGCGGGCGGTCGGACGCTGACAATGCCCAGCTGGCCACCCGCATCATCGAATCGACCATCGCGGTGTTCCGTGATGAACAGGTGCGCGGCGGCGCAGCGAGTGCGCAGCAGAATATCCGCTTCCTCGACACGCAATTGCGCGAAACCGAAGCGCGGATGCGCACGGCGGAAACCGCCCGTGCGCAGTTTGAAGCCGCGAATTTTGGGCTGCTTCCTGGCGCTGGCTCAGCCAGTTCACGGCTTGAATCCGCGCGTGCCGAAATCGGCCAGATCGAAACGCAGCTGGTTTCTTCGCAAAGCGCGCTCGGGGCGATCAATGCGCAGATCAGCTCAACCCCGCCAACCATCGCTGTACCCGGCATCGGCGCCACCGGGGCCAGCATGGCGCGGCAGCAATTGGGCTCGGCGCAAGCTGAGCTGGCCAGCATGCGCGCACGCGGCCTGACGGCGGTCCATCCCGACGTCATGGCGCTGGAGGCGCAGATCAGCGCGCTACGGACGCAGGTCGCGCGCGAACCATCAGGCGGTGGCGGCGGCTCCACCCAACAGAACCCGGCCTATGCATCGCTGGTCGCCATCCGCGCCGACCGGCAGGGACAGGTCGCGGCGCTGCAGGCGCGGCGGGCGCAGCTCAGCGGTGAAGTCGCCGGGATGACCGCGCGCCAGACCCGCGAGCCTGGGGTTGCGGCGCAATATGAGCGGCTGAACCGCGATTATAACGTTCATAAGGAACAATATGACCGGCTGTCGGCGCAGCGTGAGCGCATCCGCGTTCAGGGTGAGCTGGAAACCAGCGCCGATGCCGTGCGCCTCGACATTCTCGACGCCCCGACCCGCCCGCTTGCGCCAGCATCGCCCAATCGCCCGCTATTGCTGCTTGGCGTGCTGATCGCCGGCCTCGCCGGCGGTGTC
>JBOFDB010000240.1:0-1318 GCA_051646545.1 Sphingomonas sp. | reverse complement strand
CATCGTCCCGGTTGAGCGCGGCGGCGATTTTTCCATCGCCGACGTGATCAACTCCCTTGCCGAGTTAAGGGCGCAACAGCCGCCGCCCCGTTTCATCGTCATCGATACCCGCGGTGCAAATTTGACAGCCGAGCAATTGCGCGCCCTGAACGCTGCCATCGCGACACTGCCGGGATATCTTGGTCGCCGGGTGGTCAGGCTGGCTGACCCGCGCTGACCGTTGCTGCACTCATCCCTCAATCGTCACCGTGCCGGGATGATGCTTGTCGAGGTGGCGCTTGATGATGCGCAGATTCTTGCTGTTCGATTTGTAGAGAAAATCGAACAGATCCCCCGCAACTGGGACGGCACCAAGCGCCGTGTCGATGGCGATGTTGCCGGCCATCCGCCACAGCTTCCATTTGGGCAGGCCGAGGTTGTTGGCTTCCCAGACGATATAGGCGCCCATTGCCGCCGTCACGAAATCGCCAATCACCGGCACAAGGCCGATAATCGAATCGAGGCCGACCGGGCGATTTATCCCAGGAATGACGAAGCTGCGTTCGAGCAGCATCTCCAGCATCTCAATCCGCCTGCGAATCTCGACGGGATTGCGCGCGTCAATGTTCATCGCCGTGGCGATGCTCTCAAGGTCGGGGCGGCTTATGGCCATGGTCGTGCAACCCTGTGCTCACGCGAGCGACAGTGCCCGCTCTTACATATGTGGTTATTCGGGCGGCGGTAACAAGCGCAGCACGCTATGTTGTCCCCGGCTATTGGGGCGATAGCCGGATAGCCGCTGCGAAACGAGCGACCAGCGCAACGGGGCGGCCAGCGGTATATAGCTGCCATGGCGGGTCAGCGCTTCATCGATTTGGGCAACGGCGGCGTTGCGGGTGGCGGCGTTGCTGGCAGCGGCAAGCTCGGCCAGACGAGGCTCCACCGCCGGATCACATAATATCCCGCGCCGGCAACCGAGACGACGCAGATACCAGAGCGGGTCGTCAGAGGGTGCGACTTCATCGATCAAGCGCAAGTCAGCGTCCGACGCCATGCGCACGCGCGTGAGGGAGATGCCGACGAGGCTGAGGTCACGGCGCAGCTGCGCGAACAGGATCGATGCACCCGGCCCTTGCGGCAACGCGACCCGCAAGCGCGGGCTGGCACCGCGCTCGACAAAGCCCGCGACGATGCTGCGCGCCTGTGCCCGGCGCTGCGCCAGCGACAGGTCAATCCACGCCGGATAGATTGGCTCAGGCAAGGGCGTGATATTGGGCCCGGCCGAGACCCGCGCCGAGCGCAACGTCGTTCGGGCGGTCCATTGCGGCACGCCCAGTTG
>JBOFDB010000021.1:0-1608 GCA_051646545.1 Sphingomonas sp. | reverse complement strand
GCACGTCTAACCCTGCGTCCATCAGAGCTTTTTGACCCACCTGTTGACTGGCGAATTGCGCCATAACCTCCGGCGGTATCTGCGGCGTTGTCGGCTGAGCGTCTGTCATTTAGCGACATATCGTGCCTTCCAAGGCATGAGTCAAATCCGTATGTCAAGGGGATAGACGCCAAGAAATGCATCCGGGCCGCAGGCGGCAACGCCTGTCGGCCCGTTTTATTTGGGGCTGGCACGATGGATGAGGTTATCGGCCCGAATTTCGGCCGCGTTCTGCAAAAGCGCAAGGCGAACAAGCGAGGGATGACCCCCGCCCGCCGCAAGCGCTTCCTCGATGCGCTGGCGGGGAATTGCAACGTCACCCGCTCGGCACAGATTGCCGGGCTCCATCTCACGTTGCTGTACGCCGTGCGCCGCCGCGATCCGCAATTTGCCGCCGAATGGCAGGACGCGCTGGCGACGGGCTATGTGCGGCTGGAGGAGGCCGTGCTGGCCTACAGCCTCCGCTCCGTCGGCGCTGCCGACATCGGCGACGCCGAGTACGCCGAGACCGATGGGGCGGGATTGGCCGCGCCGCTCGCCGGCGACGCAGACGATGCGGCGCGGTTGGCATCCTCTCCGGCGGCGAGCGTCTCGCCCGAGTCGATCCGCCTCGCGCTCGACGTTCGCGCCAAGCATCGCAACGAGGCGCACGATGTCGGCTTTGACAAGCGCGGCCGCAAGCGCGCGACATCGGCCGAGACGGACGCGGTGCTGCGGCGAAAGCTGGATGCGCTGGCGCGCAAGGTGAAGGCGCAGCTGGGCGATGAGTGAGCGCGACTTATTGGATCGTACCGTGCTGGATCGCAACCTGATCGCCGAACTCGCGGTGTTGCCGCCGGTGCCAATCTCGCGCTGGTCGGCGACGAGCTGCTCCAATTTGGCCGCGCCGCGCCGCTTGGCGAGGGGCGCTGGCGGCTGTCGATGCTGTGGCGAGGGCGACGGGGCTCCGAATGGGCGATCACGAGCCATATGGTGGGCGAGCGCTTCGTATTGATCGACCCCGACACCGCCACGACCCCCGACTTGCCGGTTGCAGCGCTGAACAACGATGTAACGGTGCTGGCATCGGGCCTTGGCGATAGCGTCCCCGTCGCTGCATCGGTCGCGGTGACCGGCGCATCGGTGTTGCCGCCTGCCCCGGTCCATCTAGCCGCCGCCCGCGAGAGCGATGGATCGGTCATGCTCAGCTGGGTCCGCCGCAGCCGCCAGGGCTGGCACTGGATCGACGGTGTCGACGTGCCGCTTGTCGAGGAAAGCGAACGCTATCGTATCGCGATCCATCCGCCCACCGGCCTGGCGAGCGAGATGGAAACGACAGCGCCTGTGGCAACGCTCGCCGCCAGCGCCTGCCCGGCAGGATCGATGATTGAGGTGGCCCAGATCGGCAATGCCGGTGCCTCTCGGCCCGCCGCCATCACCTGCAACTGAGCTAAAATACCGGGCTGTAACAAGGACGATAATATGGCTGAAACGACGTCACGCCTGGCGCTGCCGCTGCTGGCCGCCGGCCAGGCGCAAAAGGAGATGTTCCATAATGAGGCGTTGGCCCTGATCGACCTGGCGCTGGCC
>JBOFDB010000426.1:0-4557 GCA_051646545.1 Sphingomonas sp. | reverse complement strand
GGCCAGCGTGGCGCAGCCGCGCGAAGCCTGCGGGTTGTTGTTCGGGGAAGCGGCGCGGATCGCCGAGGTCAGCCTGTGCGCCAATGTCGCCGCCGATCCGCTGAGGCATTTTGAGATCGATCCCGCCGCGCTATTTGCTGCCTTGCGGGCGGAACGGGCAGGCGGGCCAAAGCTGATCGGTTATTGGCATTCACACCCGAGCGGAAAGCCAACGCCCTCGGCGACCGATCGGGCGATGGCGGCCCCTGACGGGAAATATTGGCTGATTGTCGCTGACGGTGATGTCGCGCTGTGGCGGGCCAGCCCGACGGGCCTGATCGCGTCCGATCTGGTGATAGCCGGTTAGCCCGCTGCGACCAGCCCGCGTGCCTGACCTTGCGCCAAGCGGATCACCGCGCCAAAGAAGCGGCAATTCCAAGGGAGCGCGTCGCTTTGGCCATTACCCCCGTCGATTTTGCCAGTTTGCTTTGCTCACGCCTGTGCCATGATCTGTTGAGCCCCGTCGGCGCGCTCAACAACGGGCTTGAATTGCTGGCGGACGAACATGATCCTGAAATGCGGGCGCGATGCCTGGAACTGCTCGCCGAAAGCGCGCGGGCATCGGCCAATAAGCTCAAATTCTTCCGTCTGGCTTTTGGCGCAGCAGGCGGCTTTGGCGAGACGATCGATACCCGCGAGGCGCGGGCCGCCATTGAGGGGTTGTTCGGCGATAACCACCGGCTGACGCTCGGTTGGGTGATCGAGGATAGCGTGCTGCCCAAAACGGCGATCAAGGTGCTGCTCAACCTCGCGCTGATTGCCGGGGATGCGCTGATCCGCGGCGGACAGCTCGATATCGGTGCGGAAGTCGTCGATGGGCAGGTGGAAATCGTGGTCCGCGGCGATGGCCCCCGCATCGTGCTTGATCAGGAACTGCGCGACGCGCTGACCGGGGTGCAACGCGACGCTCCCGTCACGCCCCGCGCGGCGGCGGCTTTTCTGGTCCATGCGCTGGTGGCGCAAGGCAATGGCGCGGTGCAGGTGTCTCCACCCGAAGCGCCGGTGCTGCTTTTTGGCGCGGCTTTTCACGCCGGGTAAACTCGACCTTAACCAATGGGTTGCCATGGAAGGCGCCAGCAGTCGCAGGCTGGGGCTCAATGGACGACCTTCTGCAGGAATTCATTGCCGAAACGCGCGAGACGCTCGCTGCGCTCTCCGGCGAGATCGTGATGTGGGAAGCCGACCCGCAGGACCGGGCGCGGCTGGACGCTATTTTCCGTTTCGTGCACACGGTGAAAGGCAGCTGCGGCTTCCTTGATCTGCCCCGGTTGAGCCGGCTCAGCCATGCGGCGGAAGACGCGCTGGCGCAGGTCCGCTCGGGCGAGCGCGTGCCCGATTCGATGCTGGTCAATGCCGTGCTCGCCATTGTCGATCGCATCGGCGACATTATCGAGGCGATCGATATCGGCACGGGTCTGGATGACAGCGGCGAAGACCTGTTGATCGCCGCGCTGGAACCAGCCCCGGTCGAGCCTGAGTCCACCGACGGTGACGCGGGCGCCGAGCAAGCCACATCCGACCTGCCCGCCGCGCCCGCGCCCCTGGCGCAACGCGCGCAATCGCGCAGCGTCCGGCTGAATGTCGAGCTGCTCGACCGGATGATGAGCGGCATGTCCGACATGGTGCTTGCCCGCAACGAACTGGCGCGGCGCCTGCGGCATGACGCGGTCGATCCCGCGATCGAAGCCGCGCTGGAGCGCTTGTCGATGACCGTCGCGGAAATGCGCGATACCGTCACCCGCACGCGGATGCAGAAAATCGACGGGTTGTTCTCGGCGCTGCCCCGGCTGGTCCGCGATGCGGCGGCCGAACTTGGCAAGTCGGTGGCCTTGTCGATTGATGGCGCCGATGTCGAGCTTGACCGCGAAATGATCGAGCTGATGCGCGATCCTTTGGTCCATATTATCCGCAACGCGATCGACCATGGCCTCGAATCGCCCGCTGACCGCCGCGCCGCCGGAAAGCGCGAAACGGGGCGGCTCAATGTCAGCGCGCGCCAATCGGGCAACCAGATCATCATCGAAATCGCCGATGATGGTCGCGGCATCGACACCGCCCGGCTGGTTGCGAAGGCCGCCGCTGCCGGCATTCGGCCCGAGGCTGAGCTGCGCACCATGAGCGAGCGCGCGCGGCTTGACCTGATTTTTCAGCCTGGCCTCAGCACCAAAGACCAAGTCACCAAGATTTCCGGGCGCGGCGTCGGGATGGACGTGGTGCGCGCCAATATCGAACAGATTGGCGGTCGCATCGATCTCAACAACCGGCCGGGCCGGGGCTTGACGATCGCCATCCATGTGCCGCTGACGCTGTCGATCATCTCAACGGTGGTCGTCGGCGTCGGGGGGCAGCGTTTTGCGTTGCCGCGCCAATCGGTTGAAGAAATCGTGCCGGTGCGCGGGGATGCCGTTCGGATCGATCTGGTCGGCGATGCGCTTGTCGCGACGGTCCGCCAGCGGCGCCTGCCGTTGGTGGATCTTGGCGCGGTGCTGAAAATGCCCGACCGCGACGCCGGCACCGCCGCCATGCTGGCGATCGTTGCGATCAACGGCGGCAGCTATGCGCTGGGCGTCGACACGGTGCTCGACACCGAAGAACTGGTGATCAAGCCTGCCGCGCCCGCCGTGATGCTGTCGGGCCTTTATGCCGGGCAAACGCTCCCTGACACGGGTCTGCCGATGCTATTGCTCGACGGCGCCGGCATCGCCGCGCGCGCCGGCATCCAGTTCAACCGCGAAACCCTTCATGACGAGGCGGAGGAAGCGACGGCCGCCAATGACAATGGGCCGCAGGCGCTGCTGTTCCTCGACCTTGACGGCGTCCGTCGCGCGGTGCCGCTGTCGGCGGTCGACCGCGTCGAGCTGGTGCCGGTCAGCGCCGCGCGCGACACGGCGGGGGCGCTGCGGCTGACGATTGACGGCGGCATCATCCCGCTCAATGCGGTCGGCCCATTGCCGGAAGATGGCGAAATCGGCGTGTTGCGCTTCGATGATGGCGAAATCGAACTGGGTTATGCCATTGCCGAGGCACTGGATATCATCACGCTCGATGAAGGCGTGGTACCGGCGCGCGCGCCGGGGTCGATTGCCGGCGTGGTCATTTTCGAAGGCGAGCCGATCGAGCTGATCGATCTCCACTGGCTCTTCGCCGAACAGGGCGAAGGCACACCGGGCACGGCGGCGCCGATATGCCTGCTGACCGGCAGCGACGCGGGCTGGATGGAAAGCTTCCTAAAGCCCGTGATAGAAGGGGCGGGCTATCGTGTCGCCACCAGCCTTGGCGACGGCGAAAATGCAACCGTTGCCCTGGCGATGGAGGGTGACGAGACGCCTGCGCTTGCAGGTTTGGCGTCATCGATCGTTCGCCTAAGCCGCCGCAAAAGCGAGCGCGTCAAGCGCGGCGAGCTGGTCTATCGATATGACCGCGCAACGCTGGTGCGCGTCCTGGAAGAATATCGGCTGGCGGGAGGAGCGCGGTGACCAACAACCTGTTTCTTATCGCCTATATCGCCGGTCGCACCGTCGCGATCGACTCCGCCGAGGTCGATTCGGTGGTTGATATCGGGCGGATTACGCCCGTTCCCTATGCCTATCGCGACGTCGCTGGATTAGCCGCGCTGCGCAGCCGGGTGGTGACGGTCATCGATCCGCGCGGCAGCCTGGGCCTGCCGATTGTCGAGCGCGCCAAGCAGCGCGCGATCATTACCGTGATCGACGGCCATCATTATGCCATTCTGGTCGACGGCCTTGAAGACGTGGCGCCATTTCCGCGCCTGCCGCTTGATGGCGGGGTGTCGCTCGACAAGGGCTGGCGGGGCGCCGGTCAGGCATTGATCGAACGCGATGGCGAGCCGATTCTGGTCGTCGATTTGCGCGCGCTGGTGCCCGGCCTCGCCGCTGTTGCCTGAAAACCGCGCCATTAACGCGACGCTTACGCTTTGTCGTGCACAAGGCAGATAACCGGACCAGCAGGGTGACCAATCGATGAAAACGTGTCTTGTGGTGGATGATTCGAAGGTGATCCGTAAGGTTGCCCGGCACATCCTCGAAACGCTCGATTTTCAGGTCACCGAGGCCGGCGATGGTCGCGAAGCGCTCGACGCGTGCCTGACCGAAGCCCCCGACGTCATTCTGCTCGACTGGAACATGCCCGTCATGAGCGGCATGGATTTCCTGCGCGCGCTGCGCGAAAGCACCATCGTCCGCCGCCCCAAGGTTGTGTTCTGCACCACCGAAAACGGCATGGCCTATATCCGCGCCGCAATTGAAGCGGGGGCGGACGAATATGTGATGAAGCCGTTCGACCGCGAAACCCTGGAAAGCAAACTGCAAATCGTCGGTATGGCCTGATTTACCCTCCGGGCAGGAAAGCGCCGTCGCCATGGCATCCCGCATTGCCACCGTAACCAATGACAGCCCGGTCGGCGTCGTGCCCCAGGTTCTGATTGTCGACGATTCCGCCGTCGCCCGTGCCGTTATTGCCAGAACGATTGACGCCCAGGGCCGCTATGCCGTGGCGGGG
>JBOFDB010000079.1:0-7733 GCA_051646545.1 Sphingomonas sp. | reverse complement strand
TGTACTCGCCCTGTCGCCGCAATGTCCGTGAACCCGTCGCTGGTGCGTTGGGAAAGTCGTTGGACGCAAGATGCGCACAGAATTCGATGGCTGGATTCATTGGGCGGCCCGGTAAGGTGCCGGGCCAAGCCAGTATTGGTCTATGACCCGCATTTAACGTTCGATTGCCGGCATGCGACCCGGATTGCCGCTGAAACCCCTTCAACGCTGGTTCCGGTTCCTTTCGGCTCCCACCCAGTAACGACTTTTCTAACCGAAGTCGGTCTACTGCGGATGATGATCGAGAACATGTTGAATGACCGGTTTGATCCAGTCGCTTTGGCTCAAGAAATTCGGGCACGCCGCGGCATGAGCTCGGTTTACCTGGGTGAGCTTGCTGAGCGGCAGCCCAAAGCCCGGGTGCGTACGGCTATCGCACTCGCCCGTGCCGCTCGTGCGGCACAACCTGGTAATCCTTTGGGCATGCTCAGTCTGGCGCGTGTCCTAACACGCAACGGTAACCACGATGAAGCAATTGCGCTGCATCGGGAGATTGCGGTCCTGACTGGCCGCATGCCCTTGTATCTTGCCCCCTTTGCCGAGGCACTTTTGCAGGCCGGCGCGAGGGCCGAGGCGATTACAGTCGCCGAAGAAGTGGTGGCTGCCCGGCCCGAGGTAGGGCATTTGCGGCATTGGCTGGCGAAAATGCAGTGGAAGGGCGGCACGCGAGCCAAGGCAATTGTGGAACAGAAGCGTGCGGTAGAGCTTGAGCCAACCAACCGACGCTTCCGGAACGTCCTTCTCAAGTATAGAATCTTAATATTGTTTTCGTCGTATCATATAATGCGGCTTTTTAAAAAATTATATGGTTAGTTTTTATCAAGCTATCTTGGCCGAACGTTACCAGAATTGATTAAAGCGATGGTGATGAAGCAAATTTATTACCGGCTCTGCACATGCACCTTTGGCCCGCGGCGCGGCTTTAGTTAGTTCTCCCCCGGCCGATAGCGTCGCTCGATATGGCCCTTCAGCTCGTCGGGGTAGAAATAGACGGGGCGGAGCGCGCCGGCGGCGTAGCGATCGATCTGGTCGGCGAAGTGCCTGGATGCCGGGTCGCCGCTTTGCCCGCCCGCCATCACCGCCATTGCCTTTACGCGCGGACCGAACGCTACCACCGCGACAAAGCTGTTGCCGCTAGTGCCGTAATAGCGAGTCGAGCCCGGCCAGCGCCTGGCGCCGAACGAGGCGAGGCTGCCCCATTGCGCGGAGGTGAAGGGCACCGGCCTGGACGGCTGAGCATCGTTGAAATGCGCGGCGATCGCGTCATCGAGCCGCTGATAGCGGTTGATCTCGCCCCAAGGCGTTTGCCAGCGGCCAAAGTCGTGGGTCAGCTGGCCGATCGCCGCAGATAGGGCGGCGAGCTTGGCGGCCGGCGTGACGTGGGTGGCGATGTAATCGGGCACGTTGATCCGCTCCGCCTGTGCAAAGCTGCCGACCTCGCGCCATAATTGGTCGCCCCACAGCACGGCGAGGCTGGTGGAGACCGAGTCGGCGCTCCAGCGATAATCCCAATGCTCCAACGTCGCGATCGGGTCGGCGAGCGCGGCGCGTTGCGGGTCGCTTTCGGGCAGCGCGCGCCAGGCGGCGACCAGGCCGGGGATGAGATGCGCAAAGGCGGGCAGGTAGGAATCAAACGCCGCTGTGCGCAGCCCCTCCGCCGTCCAGCCGGTTTTGCCGTTGAGCAGCAGATCGGCATGCTCGCCGCGCGCATTGGGGCCTATCTGGTCCATATAGCGCGGGTAATTGGCGGCCTTGGGGCTGTCCGGCCCGGCGCTGTTCCACGGCCAGTCATTGGTGTTGTGGACCCAGCCGACGCGCGGATTGGCGACGCTGGGCAAGCTCGCCAGGCTGTGCAGGCCGTGCCAGTCGGTGGCGGGATCGCTGCCGTCGACGGGGCGGGTATAATCGAAGCGATTGTCGCGCACCGGCATGAATTGCGGCATCAGGAAGGCGATTTCGCCCTTGTCGTCAGCAAACAACGTGTCGTTGGACGAATGGGCCTTGCGCTCGGCGATCTGGAGATAGGCGGCAAGATTGGTCGCCTTGGTGCGTAAATAGCTCTGCTCGAGCGCAGCGATTGGCCGCCACATCAGCGCGGTCGCGATCCAGCGGCCATTCTCGGCGCGGGTGATCGGGCCGTGGTGCGTGGCGTATGTTTTGAAGCTCCGCGTCGCCATGGTGCCGTCGGGCTGGCGATAGGCGATGATGACCTGCTTCTCGGCGAGCGGCCGCATCTCCTGGCCATAGCGATAGCGCGGCGGCCCGGTGCGGGGCAGCGCCACCTGCACGGCAAATTCGTCGACATTATCGACCGTGGAGGAGGTGTGCATCCAGCCGGCATGGGCATTGAAGCCCTGATAGACGAAGAATTGCCCCCAGGTGCTGGCGCCATAGGCATTGAGGCCGGCATCGCTCGTCACTTGCGCTTCGGAGCGGAAATAGAAGCTGGTGTGCGGGTTGATGAGCAGCAGGGCATGGCCGTCGCGCGTCAGCCGGGGCGCGATGGCGATGCCGTTCGAGCCCGATGGCTCGCGCGGGATCATGCCCAGCTCTTCGGGCGTGCGCGGCGTCGGCTTGCCATAGAAGCTGGCGAGATCGCTCAGCGAAATCCGCTCGATATCGCCGCCGATGCTGCCTTCGGTGAAGCTCAACGCCATCCACGGCTCGAAATGGGTGAGCACGCGGGGGTGCGTTTCGGGATGGGGGGCGAGGTAATAGTTCAGCCCATCCGCCCAGGCATCCATCAGCGCGCGCAGCCAGGCGGGGCTGGCAGTGTATTGGGCCTTCAGCCGGTCAGGATCGACGAACAGCCGCTGGCGCAAATCCGCCCAGATCGCGCTTTCGCCCTCGGCTTCTGCGGTGCGGCCGAGCGCGGTCAGGTAATTGGCTTCGATCCGCGAAAAATCATCCTCGGCCTGGGCATAGATCATGCCGAACACGGCGTCGGCATCGCTCTGGCCGTGGATGTGCGGCACTCCCCAGTCGTCGCGCGTGATGGTGACGCGTGCCGCTTCGCGTTGCCAGCGGCTGGAATCAGCTTTGGGGGCAGGGGCGGCGGCAGTCAGGGCAAGCGCCAGCAGAATCAGCGGATTGCGCGCACGGCGGAGACGGGTATCCATGGCACAAAGCTTAGAACGGGAAGGGCAGGATGACCAAGCATTGGTTGCGCGACGGGGTGATGCTGGCGGCGGCGCTGTTGCTCGGCAACACGGCGGCGAAGGATGAGCCTGCGATCTTGCTCGAGCCAGCAGCGGTATTTGACGGTATCGACGGCAAGCTGCATCCGGGCTGGCAAGTGCTGGTGCGCGGTGAGCGGATCGAGGCGGTCGGCCCCGACCTCGCCGTGCCCGCCGATGCCAGGGTCATCGCGCTCGACGGTGATACGCTGATGCCGGGGATGATTGAGGGGCACAGCCATTTATTCCTCCACCCCTATAATGAGACGAGCTGGGATGATCAGGTGCTGCATGAGCCGCTGGCGCTGCGCACCGCGCGGGCCGTGGTCCAAGCAGCGGCGACGCTGCGGGCGGGGTTCACCAGCGAGCGCGACCTGGGCACCGAAGGCGCTGGCTATGCCGATGTCGGGCTGAAACAGGCGATCGATCAGGGCATTGTTGCGGGGCCGCGCCTGTCGGTCGCAACGCGCGCCATCGTTGCCAAGGGCGCTTATGGCCCCAAGGGCTTTGAACCGGGCGTGGAGGTGCCACAGGGGGCAGAGGAAGTCTCCGGCGTCGACAGCATCGTCGCCACCGTTCGCAGGCAGATTGCGGCCGGTGCCGATTGGATCAAGCTTTACGCCGATTATCGCTGGCGCCCGGGCGAAGACAGCCGCCCGACCTTGAGCGTGGACGAGATGCGCGCCGCCGTTGCTGCCGCGCATGATGCGGGGCGCCCGGTTGCGGTGCATGCCTCGACCGCCGAGGGGATGCGCCGGGCGGTCGAGGCAGGCGTCGACACGATCGAGCATGGCTATGGCGGCACCGCCGAAATCTTTGCGGCTGTGGCGGCAAAGCACATCGCGTTGTGCCCGACGCTTGCCGCCGTCGACGCCACGACCCGCTATCGCGGCTGGAACGGCGACGACCCCGCGCCTACCGGTGTTCGCCAAAGCCGGGACAGTTTGAAGCTGGCGCTCAAAGCCGGCGTGCCGATTTGTATGGGCGGCGATGTCGGGGTTTTCCCCCATGGCGACAATGCCCGCGAAATGGTGCTGATGGCAGCGGCAGGGATGACACCAGCGCAAGTGCTGCTGGCGGCGACCTCGGGCAATGCCCGCGCGTTGAAACTTGCGGACCGGTTGGGGGCGGTGAAGCCGGGGCTGCTCGCCGATCTGGTCGCGGTCAAGGGCGACCCCGTTGCCCAAATTGACGCGGTGCGCCATGTCGATCTGGTAATGAAAGGCGGCGTTGTCGTTATGGGGCACAATCATTGACCGCGCTGGGCCGTACCTTATCCGACCGACAAGCGGTGTGGGCCTTTGCTTTGGGCTGCGCGCTGGTGACGGCGGGGGTCATCACCCATTTGCCGATGTTCGCGATGGCGCGGGCAATGCATTACCGGCTGGCCGGGATGCCGATGGGTTGGGCGATGACGATCGGCATGGGGCTGATCGTGGCGGGCGTGTTCATCGCCGCTTATGGCCTGTTGCCGCGCAATCTGGCGGCGCAGCGCGCGGCGGCGGCTGACATCGTTGTTGCCGCGCCTGAGGATGCGCCGCTTGGCCTGGCGCATTGGGGGCTGATGGCCGTGCTGGTCATCGCGCTCATCATCGATGTGATGAAACCCGCCTCGCTCGGCTTCACCGTGCCGGGCATGATCAGCGAATATGGCGTGCCCAAAAAGACGGTGTCGCTGGTGCCGTTCTTTGCGCTGGCCGGCACCGTCGCCGGGTCGGTGCTGTGGGGATGGATCGCCGACATTTACGGCCGCAAGGCGTCGATCCTGCTTTCGGCGGTGATGTTTGTCGGCACGTCGATTTGCGGGGCGATGCCCAGCCTGGCCTGGAACATCGCGATGTGCTTCATGATGGGCGCTGCGGCCGGCGGCATGCTGCCGGTGACCTATGCACTCCTCGCCGAGATGATGCCCAGCCGTCATCGCGGCTGGAGCCTGGTGCTGGTCGGCGGGCTGGGCGCGGTGGGTGGCTATTTCGCCGCGAGCGGGCTGTCGGCGCTGTTGCAGCCGGTGTTCGGCTGGCGGATCCTGTGGCTCGCTAATCTGCCGACCGGGCTGACACTGGTGGTGCTGGGTGCCTTCATCCCCGAATCGGCCAAATTCCTGTTGGCGCGGGGCCGAGTGCAGGAGGCGGAGGCCGTGATGCGGCGATTCGGCGCGCGGGCGGGCAGGGCCGCCCCCATCGCCGCGCCCGCCGGGGAAGCGAGCGCGCCGCTCGCCGGCCTGCACCTTTACGGCAAGCTTGCCGCGCTCAGCATTTGCGGACTGGCCTGGGGGCTGGTCAATTTCGGGCTGCTGCTGTGGCTGCCAGCCGATCTTGTTGCCAAGGGATTTTCGGTCGGTTTGTCGAGCCGGTTGCTGGCCGAAAGCGCGTTGATCGCGTTTCCGACCGTGTTCGTCGCGGCATTTCTCTACAGCCGGTGGAGCACCAAATGGTCGCTGGCAACGATGATCGTGCTGACCCTGGCGGGGCTGGCGCTGGTGCTGCAACTGGAACAGGCAGGACACGGCAGCCCGGTATTGCCGGTCGCGCTGCTGATCGTTGGCACCAATGGCATCATCGCGATCGTGCTGCCCTATGCGGCGGAGAGCTTCCCGCTCAGGGTGCGCGGCCGCGCCACGGGATGGGTGGCGGCCTGCACCAAGGCGGGCGGGCTGCTGGCGCAGGGCCTGACGATCAGCGGTGTCGTGCTATCGCTGAGCTTTTCGTCGGCGGCGATCATGGTGCCGACCGCTCTCGCGCTGGCGCTGATCGCGTGGTTCGGCCGCGAAACGCGGGACAGCGATTTGCGGGGGCTGGAGAGCGACGGGGTGGCAACAGGCCTGGCGGGGACCGGTTAGCCAGACTTCGCGGCGGAACCGTTCCGTCGGCTAAGGGGTTGAACCGGCGATCGATTGCCAACCACCGGAGCCGCCATCATCGCCCGTTTCATGTTCGCCACGGGGATCGAGAATAGCTGCCCCACCATCAATCACGGTCGCACCCGGGTCGATGAGCTGGCGCTGTGCCATCATTATGATCGCTGGCGCGAGGATTTCGCGCTGTTGGGCGATATCGGCATCGACTATCTGCGCTGCGGCCCGCCGATCATCCGCACCTGGCTTGGTGACGGCCATTATGACTGGAGCTTCGCCGATCCCTATTTCGCCGAGCTGTTCCGCCTGAATGTCGTACCGATCGTCGATTTGTGCCATTTTGGCGTGCCCGACTGGATCGGCAATTTCCAGAACCCCGATTTTCCGGAGCTGTTTGCCGCCTATGCCCGCGCCTTTGCCGATCGCTATCGCTGGGTGCAGCTCTTCACGCCGGTCAACGAGATGTACATCTGTGCGCTGTTTTCAGCGAGCTATGGCTGGTGGAATGAGCAGGGGACGACCGACCAGACCTTCGTCACGGCGCTGAAACATATCGTCAAAGCCAATGTGCTGGCGATGCACGCCATTCTCGACGTGCGGCCCGACGCCATCTTCGTGCAGTCGGAAAGCTCGGAATATTTCCACGCCGAAAGCCCCAAGGCGATTGGACCTGCCGAGATACTGAACGCCAAACGCTTCCTGTCGCTCGACCTTAATTACGGTCGCCGCGTCAACAGCGAGATGTACGAATTCCTGCTCGATAACGGCATGACGCGCGAAGAATATCACTTCTTCCTCGATAATCGCCTGAAGCAGCACTGCATCCTCGGCAACGATTATTACATCACCAACGAACACCGCGTCTGCGCCGATGGCACCACCAACGCCTCGGGTGAGATTTTCGGCTATAACGAGATCACGCGGCAATATTTCGCCCGTTATCGCCTGCCGGTCATGCACACCGAGACCAACAAGGTCGAAGGACCCAATGGCACCGACGCGGTCGATTGGCTGTGGAAAGAATGGGCCAATGTGCTGCGGGTGCGCAACGACGGCGTGCCGATCGTGGGCTTCACCTGGTATTCGCTGACCGATCAGGTCGATTGGGATTCGGCGCTGACGGTGCAGGCGGGGAACGTCAACGCGCTGGGGCTGTTTGATCTGGATCGCAACATCCGCGCGGTGGGCAAAGCCTATAAGCAGTTGATCGCTGACTGGCGCGATGTGCTGCCGACGCAATCGGTGGTGCTGACGGTGCCAATTGTCCCGCCCTGGCGAAGCGGCGGCGAGGCCGAGCATGACCAGCAGGCCGTGGCGGCGCGCATGAACGACAGCGCGGCACAAGCGCAGGAGAGCAGGCAATGAGCTTCACCGGCAAAGTGGCAATCGTGACCGGCGGCGCCAGCGGCATCGGCGCGGCGATCGCGGCGCGGCTGGCGGAGGAGGGCGCGCGCGTGGTTATCGCCGACCTGAAGGCGGATGCGGCTGAGGCGGCGGCGGCGAAACTCTCCGGCGCGATTGGCCTGAGTTGCAATGTTGGAGACGAAGCCGCGGTCGCCGCCTGTGCGCAGACTGCGGTTGATCGCCTCGGCAGCCTTGACATCATCGTCAATAATGCGGGGCTGATGACGTTCGACACGCTTGGCGACTGGAGCATGGCGGAT
>JBOFDB010000252.1:0-2247 GCA_051646545.1 Sphingomonas sp. | reverse complement strand
CTGATCTTTGAGATTGGCGATGCGACGACGACGGGCGTGGATTTCGACGCCTTTAAGCCCTCCCCCCTCCGGGGGGAGGGTTGGGTGGGGGGTGAGGCGCGGACTGACATCGCCACCGCCCCTCTCCCAACCAGTTCCGGGTCAACCGTGCCCCGCACGGTTGAGGATCGTCCGGGGGACAATCCGACCCGGAACTCCCCTGAAGGGGAGAGGGCTTTCGGCAATCTCGCCCGCACCACCCCCATCGGCCTGCCCGGTCTGTCCGAGCCCGAGACCGTCCGCCATTACACGCGCCTCAGCCGCCAGAATTACGCCATTGACCTGGGCCTGTTCCCGCTCGGCAGCTGCACGATGAAGCATAATCCGCGCCTCAACGAGAAGATGGCGCGGCTGCCGGGCTTCGCCGATATCCACCCGCTCCAGCCGGTCGATACGGTGCAGGGGGCGCTCGGCGTCATCAATGAACTGGCGATGTGGCTGATCGAGCTGACCGGCATGCACGGCGTCGCGATGAGCCCCAAGGCGGGCGCGCATGGCGAGCTGTGCGGCATATTGTGCATCAAGGCGGCATTGGAAGCGCGCGGCGAGGGGCATCGCAATGTCATCCTGGTGCCCGAAAGCGCGCATGGCACCAACCCCGCCACCGCTGCCTTTGCGGGCTATACGGTCGAGGATATTCCGGCGACGGCCGATGGCCGCGTCGACACCGCCGCGCTCAAAGCCCGGCTCGGCCCCGATGTCGCGGGGGTGATGATCACCAATCCCAATACCTGCGGCTTGTTCGAACGCGACCTCAAAGAGATTTCGGACGCGGTCCATGCGGCCGGCGGCTATGTCTATTGCGACGGCGCCAATTTCAACGCGATTGTCGGCCGCGTTCGGCCGGGCGACCTGGGCGTCGATGCGATGCACATCAACCTGCACAAGACCTTCTCGACCCCGCATGGCGGCGGCGGGCCGGGGTCGGGGCCGGTGGTGTTGTCGGAAGCGCTCAGCCCCTTTGGCCCCTTGCCCTTTACCGAGCGGCATGCCGATGGCCATTTCACGCTGGTCGAGGAAGAAACGGCGGGCGATCGCCACCCCAACAGCTTTGGCCGCATGGTCGCTTTCCACGGCCAGATGGGCATGTTCACGCGCGCGCTGACCTATATCCTGAGCCATGGCGCGGATGGATTGCGGCAGGTGGCCGAGGATGCCGTGCTCAACGCCAATTATGTGCTGCGCAGCCTGGAGGACGTGCTCGACGCGCCGTTTGGCAAGGCGGGGCCGTGCATGCACGAGGCGCTGTTTTCCGACAATGGCTTCCCCGATGGCTTTTCGACGCTGGATGTTGCCAAGGGGCTGATCGACGAGGGTTTCCACCCGATGACGGTCTATTTCCCGCTGGTGGTGCATGGCGCGATGCTGGTCGAGCCGACCGAGACCGAGAGCAAGGCGGCGCTTGACCAGTTTATCGCCGCGCTGCGCCATGTTGCGCAACGGGCGAAGGCGGGCGATGTCGCGCTGAAATCCGCACCCCATTTTGCGCCGCGCGCCCGGCTCGACGAGACGCAGGCCGCGCGCAAGCCCGTGCTGGTGTGGCAGGAGCCGACGCTGGCGGACGCGGCGGAATAGGGCTTCGGCCTTTATAAGTCAGCCGTCGCCCCGGGCTCGACCCGGGGTCCCGCTTCTTCGTCGAGCGAAGGTCTGTAGCGGGACCCCGGCTCAAGGCCGGGGTGACGAAGAAGGCTGTTTCCCAAAAAGCCACGCCAGCGGAACAGCGTGCCTGCGTCACGGGTTTAGCGTCGCGACACTCCCCTAATGGAGGCGCGGCGTGCTTCGTATCCTGTTTCCCCGCTCCCTGTCGCAATGGCTGGGGCCGCTCGTCGCGGTCGCCATCGTCGCGCTGATCATCGCGGTTGCGGTGGGCAGTTCGGGCATTCTCAATCTGCGCGCGTCGACGCCGCATCCCCAGGGCTGGGCCGATATCCTGCACGGCGTGTTCAAGCGGTCGGTCGCCTTCCATGCCGATCCGAAGGCAGTGCCCGCCGATCTAGACAGCCCGTCAATGGTGGAGAAAGGCGCCACCTATTACGCCACGGCCTGCGGCCATTGCCATGGCGCGCCGGGCGTCGGGCAAAGCCCGGTCGCGCTGATGATGATGCCCCAGCCGCAATATCTGCCGCAGGTCGCGAAGGAATCGACGCCGGCGCAGCTCGCTTATATCGTCCAGCATGGCGTCAAATATAGCGGCATGCCCGCCTGGCC
>JBOFDB010000348.1:0-4439 GCA_051646545.1 Sphingomonas sp. | reverse complement strand
TGTTGTTCGCGGCCGGATGCGCCATGGCGCTTGCCATGGGCGCCCACGACCCGGTGTCGCCGCTGACCACGCCGCTCTCCTTGCTCGGCATTGCGTTGATCATCGGCGTCGCGACGCGAGCCCGGAGCAGCGCGGCGGGGCGCCACCTTGCTTGGCTCGGCGCCCTGTCGATGCCGATTTACCTCACTCACATCATTCCGCTGTCGCTGGTCGCGCGGCTGTTTGACTGGGTGGGTATCGCGGCCGTGCCGCTGCGCTATGCGATTGAAACCGCCGGCGGGGTCTATCTGCCCATCCTGATCTACCGGCTGGCCCAGCGCCTCGGCATCGCCGGTGTGCTTGGCCTGACCGCCAAGCCGCCCTTCGCCACCATACGGCGCGCCCCTGCCAGCGCAGCACGCGCTAACGCTCGCGCGCCGCTTCGCCCAATGTCGTCGCCACCGGATCGACCAGATAGGTGATCAACCGCCGGGCGCCGAGCCGGATGTCGACCGTCGCCGCCATACCGGCGCGCAGCGGCAGCGTCTGGCCAGTGGTGGTGGCATTGCCATAAATCGCCACTTCGGCGCGATAGACGCCAGCACTGCGCCCGTCGCCCACCGCCTCGCGCGCGATCGAGACGACCCGGCCCGTCACGCTGCCATAACGAGTGAAGGGAAACGCCTCAAACCGCACCGCCACCGGCTGACCGGGTTTGACGAAACCGGCGTCGCGATTCTGCACCCGCGCCTCGACCATCATCGCGCCATAGGGGACGATCGCCATCAACGGCTGCACGGCAGGCACCACGCCGCCCTCGGTATGGATCGCAAGCTGCTCGACCGTGCCATCGACTGGCGCGACCAGCCGCTGGCGTGACCGACGAAGCGTGGCCTTGGCGAGTTCGGCCCGGCGCCCCTCCACTTCATGCTCAGCATTGGCGAGGGTGGTGAGCGCGGCCCTGAGCGCGTCCTCATGCGTGCGGGCCAGCTCATGCGCGTCGCGTTCGGCCTCGGCGAGGGCATGGGCGCGTTGGGCCGCGGCGGCAGCAAGATTGCCGCGCTCGCTCTGCTGCTGGCGCTGCATGTCGAGCAGTCGCAGCTTGGAGGCATAGCCCTTGGCGGCGAGCATATGGATCGCCTCAACCTGGCGATCGAGCATCGGCGAGCTCGCGGCAAGCGCCTTGTGCTGCGCCGAGGCGGCCTCGGCATCGGCAAGCGCGGCGCGACGAGCGTCGGCAATACCGGCCGTCGCGGCGGTCGCCGTCGCGATTTCCGCCGCCACGAGCGCGCGCTGCGTTGCGACCACATCGGCGGGCGTTCCCGGGGGCGGGGTATAGGCAGCCTCCCCGCCCGACAGCCCCGCGACCACTGCCCGCCCCCGCGCAACATCGAGCTCCGCCGCCAGCAGCGCCCGCGACGCCTCGGCCTCGTCCGCGCCCGCCACGGTGGGGTCAAGGTCAGCCAATGGCTGGCCAGCGCGGACACGCTCGCCCTCACGCACATAAATGCGCCGCACGACCCCGCCGCCCGCCGACTGCACGAGCTTGACATGCGCGCGCGGCACCGTCTGCCCAGGCGCCGCCGCCACGACATCGACGGTGCCGAGCACCAGCCACAGCCCCGTCGCGGCAAGGCCACCGAGCAGGAGCTGCGCGGTCCGCCGCGCGGTCGGCGACACCGGCCGCTCGATCACTTCGATCGCCGCAGGCAGAAAAGCTGGCTCCAGCGCCGGGGCAATCGCCACATCGCGCGCGCGCTCGGCGGCCAGCGCCGCCTTGGCGCTGACCCAGCTTCTCGCCAGCGCGCTCACGACGCCAGCCCCAGCGGATAGCCCGCCTGGCGGCGGTGGAGATCGGCATAGCGCCCGCCCGAGCGCAGCAATTCGTCATGGCTGCCGGCCTCGACGATCCTTCCTTGCTCCAGCGTGAAGATCCGGTCGCATTGACGGATCGCCGACAAGCGATGCGCGATGATGAGCACGGTGCGCCCATGCGCGATCTGCCGCAAATTGCGTTGCACGATTTCCTCGCTTTCGGCGTCGAGCGCCGAGGTTGCTTCGTCCAGAATCAGGATGCGCGGATCACCGATCAGCGCGCGGGCGATCGCGATGCGCTGGCGCTGGCCGCCCGACAGATTGGCGCCGCGCTCCTCGATCATCGTGTCATAGCCTTGCGGCAGCCGCGCGATAAATTCGTGCGCACCAGCCAGCCGCGCCACCGCCATCACTGCGTCGACCGGCAGCGCCGGGTTGGCGAGCGCGATATTGTCGCGGATCGAGCGGTTGAACAGGATATTCTCCTGCAGCACCACGCCGATTTGCCGCCGCAGCCACGCGGGATCGAGCTGCGCCACATCGGCGCCATCGATCAGCACGCGACCAGCCGTCGGCGCGTAAAGCCGCTGGAGCAGCCGGGTCAGCGTCGACTTGCCCGACCCCGACGAGCCGACAATGCCGATGCAGCTGCCGGGCGCGATATCGAGGTCGATATCCTCCAGCGTCCACGGCCCGTCATCGGCATAGCGGAAGCGGATATTTTCGAAGCGAACTGCGCCCGTCATCGCGCGCGGGGTGGCCGCGCTTGCCAGCGTGGGTTCGGTGCGGCGGTTGAGCACATCGCCCAGCCGGTCGACCGACAAGCGAACCTGCTGGAATTGCTGCCACAATTGCACCATGCGGATGACCGGGCCGGAAACGCGCTGCGCCAGCATGTTGAAGGCGATTAGGCCGCCCACGGTCATCTCATGCGCCATCACCCCACGCGCGCCGAAATAAAGGATCGCCGCCATGTTGAGCTTGGCGATCAGCTGGATCGTCTGGCTGGCGGTGTTGCCGGTGTCGATAACGCGCTGATTGGCGGCGGAATAGGCGGCGAGCTGGCGCTCCCACTGGTCCTGCCATTGCGGCTCGACCGCCATCGCCTTCAGGGTCTGGATGCCCGACAGGCTCTCGACAAGCAGTGCGTTGTTGGCCGCCCCGCGTTCGAACTTCGCCTCGACCTGACGGCGCAGCGGTCCCGTTGCCAGCGCGGCGACCGCAGTGAACGCCGCCATCGCGACCAGCGTGATGAGGGTAAGCTTCAGCGAATAAAGCGCCATCACCCCCAGAAAGACGAGCGTGAAGACGGGGTCGACCAGCACCGTCAGCGAAGCGTCGGTCAGGAATTCGCGGATCGTCTCGACCTGGCGGACGCGTGCGACGGTATCGCCCACCCGCCGTGCCTCGAAATAGCCCATCGGCAGCCGCAGCAAGTGGCGGAATAACCGCGCGCCCAGCTCGACATCGATCTTCTGGCTGGTCTCGGCATAAAGCCGCGTCCGCAGCCAGCCAAACGCCGTTTCCCACAGCGCGACGCCGACAAAGCCGAGCGCCAGCACGTTGAGCGTCGACAGCGTATCGTTGACGAGCACGCGATCGACGATGTTCTGGAAAAACAGCGGCGCCGCCAGTCCGAGCAGGTTGAGCGCGAGCGTGATCAGCAGCACTTCGCCGATCAGCCGCCGATATTTGACGATCTGCGGGATAAACCACGTAAAGTCGAAGCGCGGCTGGGCAAGCACTGCGGACTCGCGCGTCGTGACAAGGACGATTTCGCCCGACCAGATCGTCGCCAGCGCCGCCCGGTCAATCCGCGCGACGGGCAGCCCCGGGCGCTGGACCAGCACCTGATCGCCCTGCACCAAGCCGATCAGGAACCAGCCATCAGGGCCGTTTGCCAGCAGCGGCACCGGGAGCCGCGCCAGGCTCTGCCAATCCGCCATGCGCTGCTTGGCGCGGACGCCGGGGACTGAGCCCGCGAGCCGCACCAGTTCAGCGGCATTGATCACGCGTTGATGGCCGAGCTGATGCCGCAATTGCCCGGCGTCAACCGCGACCCGGTGAATGGCAAGCAGCCCCGCCAAGGCGGTGACGCCGCTGTCATCTATCGTCGATTGGGACACGCCCCGCCCTTCCAGTAAACGTCAGATTTTATCGGCTTGTCGGAACCACCCTCACCCTTCCCACCGCCTTTGGCGGCGGGCCCTTCCCTCTCCCGCTTGCGGGAGAGGGAGGGAGCGCCATCAGGCGCGGAAGGGTGAGGGTCGGGCCACCCAGCTCAAGCGAAGGCAAATGTCCCCGCTCTCGCGCCGTTTGCGAGGTGAGCCGAACTCACCCCCGCCAGCGTGATGCTGTCGCCATTGGCGAAGCTCAGCAACGTGTCGCGGCCCTGGGTTGCGATCGTCGGTGCATAGCCCGCGCCAGTGAACGCGCTGATGTCGAGCAAGTCATGGCCTGAACCGAAATCGGTAATGACGGTGTGGCCACTGCCGCGCTCGACGCGGAAGATATCGTCGCCGAGCCAGCCGGTCAGCGTCGAGTTGGGCGCATTGGCGATCAGCACGTCGTTGCCGTTCGTGCCACCCAAGGTCGAACCGCCTTGCGCGATCGCGATCTCAGCGAAGCGTGCCCCGCCGGGGGGG
>JBOFDB010000323.1:0-1481 GCA_051646545.1 Sphingomonas sp. | reverse complement strand
AATCGGGCTTGCCGTTCGAGGAAGTGGTGGTCCCGCTCTATAATGAAGATTGGGACAAGCGGCGCGAGGGCGATGAATTCGCGCCGTCATCAGGCAAGGTGCCGATTCTGTGGGACGATGATGTCGTCGTCTGGGATTCGATGGCGATCATCGCTTATCTGGATGAGCTGTCGGGCGGCGACAAATTCTGGCCCGAGGATCGCGCTGCACGGGCAATGGCGCGATCCATGGCAGCGGAAATGCATTCGGGCTTTGCCGCGCTGCGTCGCGAATGCGGCATGAACATCCGCCGCCGCTTCCCGCCCACCGACAAGTCGCCCGAAGTGATTGCCGACTTGTCGCGCATTTATGAGCTGTGGGCGCAGGCGCGGGCGCGCTTTGCGGGCGATGGCGACTTTCTGTTCGGTGATTTCGGCGCGGCCGACATCATGTATGCGCCGGTGTGCACCCGCATCGTCACCTATTCGCTGCCCCTGCCCCGCTTTGCCGCCGCGTATCTGGAGGCGGTCTATGCCCATCCGTTCCTGCAGGACTGGATCGCCGGCGCCCAAGAAGAGGATTGGGTAATCCAGAAGTTTGAAGGGCCGGTGAGCCAATAAACGTCACCCCAGCGCAAGCTGGGGTCGCATGCGCCAAGCGGTCCCAGCTTGCGCTGGGACGACGAGCCCTAATAGCATGTTGACCAGAGGTTGATCCGTCATTGCGAGCGCAGCGAAGCGATCCAGGTTCGCGCACTGGATTGCTTCGCTCCGCTCGCAATGACGATCGTGGTCAACCTGACCTAATCCGACTCTAACGAATCCGCGCCGTCGGGTACGGCGTACCGTCCTTGCGGTAATAGCCTTGGTCATCGAACGTCATGTCGATGTCGGAATAGCCGCCCTTGCCCTTCATGTTGCCCGCGCCGACCGCGATGAAGCTGCAATCGGCGTCCGAACGGTTCTGCAGATGGTGGCCATTGCCCTCCCCCATCGGAAAAGCGAGGCAATCGCCCGCGCGCACCACCGTCTCACCCGAATCGTCGACCAGCACCGCCTCGCCCGTCAATATCACGACGAACTCGTCTTCCTCATCATGCCAATGCCGCTGCGACGACCACGCGCCGGGCTTGAGCACGACATGGCTCACCCCCATCGCGGTCAGGCCGCCGGGGGGCGCGAGGCGGCGGAACCAGCGCCCGCCAACCGCCTCGTTGTACGGCGGCGGATAGCCGGTGGTGTTGGCCTGGGGGATTGTGTCGAGGTTCAGCTTGGGCAAGGGTCCCTCCCATGGATGCCGTTACCACCCTGCCCGATGTCGTGGCGCTCACCAAGGCCCTGATCGCGGCTGAAAGCATCACGCCGGCAACGGGCGCAGTGTTTGATGTGCTGGAGGCGGCGCTGGTGCCGCTGGGCTTTGCGGTCGAGCGGTTTGTGGCGGGCGAAGCGCCCGATGGCCCGGTCGAGAATCTGCTGGCGGTGCGCGGGGGTCGCGGCAAGCAT
>JBOFDB010000184.1:0-4863 GCA_051646545.1 Sphingomonas sp. | reverse complement strand
TATATGTTCGCCCTGGGCTGCATCCAGTCGCTGTCGTGCCACACCAACACCTGCCCGACCGGCGTTGCGACGCAGGACAAGCTGCGCCAGCGCGCGCTGGTCGTCCCCGACAAGGCAGAACGCGTCCGCCGCTACCACGCCCGCACGGTACGCGTGCTTGCCGATATGCTGGCGGCGGGCGGCATCGCCCATCCCGACGAGCTGAAGCCGCACCACGTCTTCCGTCGCGTGACCGACACGCAAGTGCTGCCGCTTGCCGATGTGCTGGTGTTCCTGAAACCCGGCTCGCTGCTCGATGGCAGCGCCGCCGATCCCTATTACACCACCAACTGGCACCGCGCCCGGGCGGAAAGTTTCGACCCTGTGATGTGAAGGGTTGGTCGGGGAGACAGGATTCGAACCTGCGACATCTTGCTCCCAAAGCAAGCGCGCTACCGGGCTGCGCCACTCCCCGACGCGAGGGCGCTCCTTAGGGGAGAGGGCAAGGGATAGGCAAGGGGAAGCTTGGCATCGCCCCCGGATCACCCCCGTTCGTGTCGAGCGAAGTCGAGACACGCTTGGTTGCACTCTGCGAGGCGCCCCGCCCCTCGACTGCGCTCGGGACGAACGGTGGGAGGGGTGGTGGTCCCTCCCCGGCGCTCGCTCCCGCTCGCTTGGGAGTCTTTCGACACGGCCGTCCCCCGGACGGGCTCTGCGGCGTCGGCACCCCGGCGCAATCTTCGATCGCTTGGGAATTTCGAGGCACGCACGCGCCCCGCGCGTGCTCACGGCCTCGAAATTGGTGGGCCCGGCAGGACTTGAACCCGCAACCTAGCCGTTATGAGCGGCCAGCTCTAACCAATTGAGCTACAGGCCCACGCCGCGCGACGGTTAGCCGAGCGTTTCCACGCCAGCAAGGCCCGCATCGGCCGCCGCGATCACCGCATCGAGCCCGACGGGCGCTACCCCCAGCCGCGCCATCAGCGCAAACGCCGCGTCCCACCACGCCCAAAATGCCTTCAGCTCTGCCGCGTCGCGCAAATAGGGCGTGTGCCCCGGCACCAGCGACGGCGAGTGGAACGAGAAAGCGAGCACCCTCACCCCCTCACCCACCGCGCGCCGGATCGCCTCCAGCGCGTCACCGATCGGCATCCCCTCCGGCGTCAGCGCAACCCGCGACAGCAAGCCCGTCCGCGACAGCACGGCCCGCGCCAGCGGCAATCGTTCCGCCGCTGCCCAAAACGGCGCCCCCGCTCGGCCCAGCGCCCCGGTGAACATCGTCGTCAGCGGCAGCTCGATCAGCCGGGCGGTGTGATCGGCCCAATAGGCATGGCTGCCGACCGCCCGAAAATCGGGGCCCCCTTCGGCCACATAAGCGTGCCGCGCCCTGACCGAACTGTCGAGCCGGTATCCCCGTTCAGCGAGCAAGCGCACCGTGTTGGGGCCAATGCCATAGCGCCCGGCGCGATAGGCGCGGGGCCGCTGCCCAAAGGCGGCGGTGATCGCATCGGTCAGCGCATCGAGCTTTGCCGCTTCCAGCCCCACAGCAAGATTGCCGGGAAAGCTGTTATAGGGCGTCACCGGCTCGTCAAATGGCGGGTTGACCCAGGGGTGGAGCTGCGTCCCGACCACGCATTCGGCGTGACGGGCCAATATACCACGGATCAGGTCGACCGCTTGCCCGTCGCTCACAATCGGGTGATCGACCATCATGGCAAGCGGCGCCCCCCAGCCCGCGAACCGCGCCGCCGCTTGCGGCAACGCCGCCACCGCCGACACGCGCCGATGGTCGCGCGACAAGGGCTGGCGCCAGTCAAACTCCTCCTCGGTATCGACGAACACCAGCGCGCGGGTGCCGAAATCGGCGGGCCAGGCGATCAGGTCACGGGCGGATGGCGCCGCGACGTGATGAACGCGCGCCGGATCAGGCGGTTGATCGGCCACGGATCAGTTGAGCGTCGCTTGTCCCATGCCCAGCGTTACGGCGGCGGGCAGCCGCAAAGTCAAGCGGTCGGGCGCGATTACCAGCGCGCCGCCCAGTTCCGCCGCGAGATTGCGCACCAGCCGCAGCGCAAAGCCGGTGCCCAGCAATGGCGCGCCGCTATCGTCCCCCAAGTCAACATCGGCCGAAAGCAACGCCTCACCCTTGAAGCCGCGCAGGGCCTGCGGGCGGTCGACCGTCAGCGTGACGGCGTCAATGCCTTCGCTGGCGGCGGTGATCATCACCGTTTCTTCAGCGGCACCGGCGGCGACCATGGTTGAGGTCAGGCGGCCGATCAGACGTTCGACGGCGCGTTCGTCGCCAGCGACCTTTGCCCCCGGTTCGGCAAACAACGCCATTTGCACGCGGCGCAGCGTGGCGAGCGGCCGCAGATCCTGCACGATCGCGTTCAGCAGCGGGGCAAGCTCCACCTGATCCGCCCGCAGATCGAGCGCGCTGGAATCGATCCGCGCAGCGGTATCGAGGTCGTCGATCGCGCCCAGCAGCCCGCGCGCCTGCTGCTTTATGTTACCGGCATAGCCGCGATAGGGCCCCGGCACCGGGCCGAGCAGCTCGCCCTCGATCATCTCCGCAAAGCCCACAATCGCCGTGGTCGGGGTCCGCAATTCATGGACAAGCTGGCGCACGGCGTCGGTGCCCGGCGTGCGTTGGCGCGTCGGTTCGGCGCATTCGTCGGCGCGGGGGCGACGACCGGTGCCGCGATAGCCGGTAAACCGTCCCGTCGCGCGGTCGAACACCGGAATCCCCGATATCCGCCATGCGCCTGCCGCGGTCGAACTGCCATCGATCACCAGCCGGGCATTGGCGAAGCCTGCGCGGCGGCGGAACGCGCCGGTCGCCATGCCATCAACCTGCGCGCCGGTGCTGGGCAAGCCATCAAGCGCCATGCCGATCAGCGCGGCGCGCTCGACCCCGGCCACCCAGCGGACAATGCCGCGCGCATCGGTTTCGAAACGGAAATGTTCGGGTGCCTCAACATCGACTGGCTCTGGCTCGGTCGCGGCCAGGCCATCAGGCTCATCGCGGTCGCGCTGAAAAGCATCGATACGCGCGACGATATCGGCAATCTGATACGTCTCGCCGCTCACCGCTTCCGGTTCGGGCGCGACCAGTGGCGCAAGATCGGCGACAGCGTCGGCGCGGCGCGCCAGCTCGGGCACCGGCGCCGCGCCAAGCGCGACCGTCGCTAGCGCGACCAGCAAGTCCGGGCGGTCATGCTCGACCGGCAGGGCAGCTTCCGTCTCGGGCGCAGCGGGCGTTGCGGCGGGTGGTTCCATCGCCATGGTCGATGGTTCCGGTGCAACGGTAGGTGGGTCGGACTCTATGGCCGCTGGCTCCCGCGCCATGGCCACTGGTTCCGATGCCATGGCCGCAGGTTCCGGCGCCGCAACCGGTGGTGTAGCCTTCGGCAGGGCATCGGGCGGCATATTCGGCGCGAGGATGCTGCCGATCTGGAAGCCACGCCCCGACACCACGAACGGACCGCCCGCCGCTTTGGCACGATCACCCCCGGCGCCCGGAGCGGCCGTTTCCGGCTTGGGCGCGGCGGCAACGGCGCTGGCAGCGACAGGGCCGGTCGGCGCGGGCACCGGCGGGCGCGCGGCGATCACTTCGCGCCAGTCGATCGACAGGGGTTCTTCGATCTCAACCGGCGGCGGGTCGACGGCCAGATCGATCGGCGCAGCGATTGCCGATGGCGCCGGCTCGGCATCGCGCGCAGCGGCCACGTCTTCGGGCGCCTCGGTCGTGGCGTCCATCGCCGGTTCGATCACCGCGTCGGCCGCCACGATCGTCGGCGCCACCGGCATCGGCGGAGTCAGCGCCGCTGGCGGCAGCACGAAATCGCTAGGGCCATAGCTTTCCAGCGCGCGCGTCACGGTCGGCCCGAGATCGCGGCGATGGCGCAGGATGGAGCGATTGGCCGACGGCATGTTGGGCAACATCGACACCCATTCATGTGGCATCAGCCGCGCAATACGCAGCACCGGTGCCGCGATCGACAATTCATCCTCGGCGAACAGCCGCACCAGCGCGGCAGGCGGATTCGCAAAGGCCAGCGCCCGGGCACTGGCCGCGCGCACCGGTGGCGGCACCTCGGCGCGGATAGAGCGCAGCCGCGCCATCGCTTCCGGCGTGGCGGGAAAGCGCCGACGGCCAATTAAATCAACAAGTTGTCGCCATAATGACTGGACGCCCACCGGCGACGAAATGTCGGCTGCGAGCACCGTTTCCAGGCTATCGTCGAAACGCAACGGTGGCTGCCCCGCTCAATCACCGCCATGCCCACCATGCCGGTAAGCAATTCTTAACCCCGTTCCGCAGAGGCTGGAACGCCTCTTTTCGGCACGTCGCATAGTGGGACAATTGCGTTCCGCCGCAACTTTATTATGATCATAACCCGTTTGTTTGTGTGAAAAATTCAGCTTTTGACGGAGACACCTGAGCCATGGCGCTTGACCGCATCGACCGGCAGATTCTCGATCTGCTTCAGGAAGATGGCCGGATGACCAATGTCGAGCTGGCGGAGCGGGTGGGATTGACGGCGCCGCCCTGCCTGCGCCGGGTGCGCGCCCTGGAGGAAGCGGGCGTGATCCAGGGTTATCACGCCCGACTCGATGCGGGGCAATTGGGCTATCCCATCACCGTCTTCGCGATGGTGAGCCTGCGCAGCCAGGCCGAGGCCGATCTTGCCGCCTTTGAAGACCATGTCTCGCGCATTCCCGAAATCCGCGAATGCCACATGCTGAATGGCGAGATCGACTTCATCCTGAAAATCGTCGCGAGCGATTTGAAGGCCTTTCAGGATATCCTGACCACGCATCTGACGCCGGCGCCCAATGTGGCGAGCGTCAAAACCTCGCTCACCATCCGCACGGCCAAGG
>JBOFDB010000340.1:0-3852 GCA_051646545.1 Sphingomonas sp. | reverse complement strand
TATCGTTGGCACTTGTGTATGGGCCGTCACGGTGGTCCCATTCCGAGCAAAAGACAGCGCCGTTCAACACACGTCGATCCTGGTTCGGCCCCATCAGCTGAGCCGCTCGGCGGCACGCTTCATGCGTGTCGCCGCACGGCCAGGTGGTGGAGCCGCCGGGTACTGCCCCCGGGTCCGCTGCGCCTAGTTCGCGCCGCCGTTTATCGCCATAGCCGGGCGAACCCGGCAGCTCCGTTATATAGGCGCCCGGAAATTAATGAAAAGCCCGCCTTTCGCTCGCCACATTAAAGGTGCATAGGGTGTCACATTATGTTGACACAGCGTTCTCGCTACGCGCTGCGCGCGATGTTGTTTCTGGCCCAGGCGCCCAAGGGTGCCGATCCCATTCCGATGACGCGGATTGCGCGCGAAGCCAATGTGCCCAAGAAATTCCTCGAGCTGATCCTGGCCGATTTGCGCGAAGCCGGCTTTTTGGTCAGCCATCGCGGCAAGCTGGGCGGCTATACGCTATCACGCCCCAAGCATTTGATATCTTTGGGCGAAATAATCCGCGTGATCGAGGGGCCGTTGGCGCTGGTGCCATGCGTCAGCCGCACCGCGTATAAACGCTGCGCCGATTGCCGCGACGAGGCAAGCTGCGCCATCCGCCACGCCATGCTGCGCGTGCGCGACGAAACTGCGCGCATTCTTGACGGCACCAGCCTTGCCGATGCGATGGCGGAGGATCTGGCGGCGGCTTGAGGTCGGGGGGTTGTGTGAGGGTGCTGGAAAAGTTGTTGCTCACACAAAGCCACTAAGACACGAAGAAAATTTGCTTACAAAGAAGGGTGACAACAAGAAGGGCAAGGGGATAAGGGGCGAAGCCACTTGCTCACCAAAGCTCTATTCACCAAATCGCGCCGATAAATATGGGCCGCTTCGCGGCCTGACTTGCTTATTGATGTCGTCGTACCTTCGTGCCTTTGTGTGAAAATCAATAACCATCACTTCCCCACCGTCAGTGCATCCCTGATTTCGCGGAGCAGCACGATATCGGCGGGTTCGGGCGCCGGGGCGGCGGGGGCCGGTTCGGGCTTTGCCATGGCGCGATTGGCGGCGCGGACCAGCAGGAAAATGATGAAGGCGACGATGACGAAATTGACCGCCTGGGTCACAAATTCGCCATAGCCCAGCAACGGCGCCCCGGCTTTTTTGAGCGCGGCATAATCGCTGAGCGAGCCCTTATAGCTCGCCGGAACCGGCCCCATCAGCACGAAATAGCTGGAAAAATCGAGCCCGCCAAAGATCTTGCCGATCACCGGCATGATGATGTCGTCGGTCAGCGAGGTCACGATCTTGCCGAACGCCGCGCCGATGATCACCGCGACCGCCAGGTCGAGGACGTTGCCACGATTGAGGAACGCCCGAAACTCCTTGAACATTGCCGCTGTCCTCCTCATGTAATACACCGGCGCGGCGAACCGGACCGATTTGGCTTGGGGGAGTGTTCCTTCCCCGGCTAAAAGGGTCAAGGGGCCGTTGCCGCCCATGATGGAGGGACATCGAATGAAATTTCGCTTGCCGCTTGCCCTGCTCGGGGCGCTGACGCTTGCGGGCTGTGGCCTGAACAGCGTGCCGACCGCGGAAGAGAATGTGAAGGCGCGCTGGGCCGATGTGCAGGCCGATTATCAGCGCCGCGCCGACCTGATCCCCAATCTTGTCGCCACGGTGAAGGCGTCGGTCCAAGGCGAGGACAAGGTGCTGACCGACGTGATCGGCGCGCGCGCCAAGGCGACGCAGGTGACCATCAACGCCGGCGACCTGACCGATGCGGCCAAGGTCCAGCAATTCGCGCAGGCGCAGGGCGCGCTGAGCGGTACGCTCGGCCGCCTGCTCGCGGTGTCGGAACGCTATCCACAAGTGCAGAGCCAGGAAAATTTCAAGACATTGTTGAGCCAGCTCGAAGGCACTGAAAACCGCATCACCATCGCCATTCGCGATTACAACACGGCGGTGCAGGAGTATAATACGCGCATCCGCACCTTCCCCGATGCGATCGGCGCCAAGATTTTCTACGGCGCCAAGCCTTACACCCCCTATACCGCGACGACCCCGGGCGCAGAGAACGCCCCGACGGTCAATTTCGGGAACGGCTTCTGATCAGGTTGCTGGCCTTGGTGGTGGCGCTGGCGGGGTGCCACGCCACCACCAGTAATGCCGTTGCACCGCCTGCCGGCTATCATTTCCCCGCGCTCAGCCGACGGGTGGTCGACGCCGCGCATATCCTCCCCCCAGCCGATGTGGTGCGGATGGAGCGCTGGTCGCAGATGCTAGACCGCAAGACCGGCCACCAGCTGGTGGTCGTGACGGTGACGTCGCTTGAGGGGCATGACATTGCCGATTATGCGCGCCAACTCGGCACTTATTGGGGTATCGGCCGCAAAGGCTATTATGACGGCGTTATCCTTCTGATCGCACCCAATGAGCACAAGGTCCGAATTGCCGTAGGCGATGGATTGCGGCGCGAGATGACCGACGAGCAGGCCCAACACATCCTTAACGCCGATGTGTTGCCGTCTTGTCGCGACGGCGACATTGCCACGGGGGTCCTTATGGGTGCATCCGACCTGACTTGGGACTTGCTGGGCAGCCAGCAGGAAAAAACATGGTTTTGATCCGAACCTTCATCGCCGCGTTGATGCTGTGCCTGGCGGGCAGCGGTGCCTCCGCCCAGACCTTCCCGCCCCTGTCGGGCCGGGTGGTCGATGCGGCGCATGTGCTCAACGACCAGCAGATTGCCGAGCTGACCCAGCTGTCGGCCGCGACCGAGCAAGCCTCGTCGCGGCAGCTGGTGGTGGCGACCATCCCCGATCTGCAGAATTACGACATCGCCGATTATGGCTATCGGCTCGGCCGCGCCTGGGGGATCGGGCAGAAAGGCGCGAATAACGGCATCATCCTGATTGTCGCGCCCAAGGACAAGAAAGTGCGGATCGAGGTCGGTTATGGCCTTGAGCCGATCATGACCGATGCCTTGTCGAACCAGATCATCAGCGAGACGATCATCCCGCGCTTCAAGGCGGGCGACCTCCCCGGCGGCATAACGGCAGGCGCGCAGGCAATTGCCGACCAGCTAAAGGCGCCACCGGAAGTCGCCGAGCAAAAGGCGCTGGCGGCGGGCAAGACGCGGCACCACCGCCATGGCGACAATCCGGGTGGTGCGATCGCGGTCCTCATCATCATGGTGGTGCTGTTCATCGTCCTGCCGATGATTTTCCGCCGCGCGGGCGGTCGGCGCTATTATGATAGCGGTGGTATTCCGCCGGTTATTTTGTGGGGCGGCGGCGGCGGTGGTGGATCGTCCTGGGGCGGCGGGAGTTCGGGCTGGGGCGGCGGTGGCGGCGGCGACAGCTTTTCGGGCGGCGGCGGGTCGTTCGGCGGCGGCGGTGCATCGGGGAGTTGGTGATGGCACGTATTCTGGGCCTTACCCCCGCCGAGCGGGATCTGGTGACGCTGGCGGTTACGGACGCCGAAAAAACGACGCATGGCGAAATCGTCACCGTCGTTGCCCGCCGATCCGACAGCTATGCCGATGCGGCGCTGCATTGGGCAGTGCTGGCGATGCTGGCGGTGGCAGCGGTCGCGGCGGCGTTTCCGCTGCTGCTTGAGACGCTGGCCTATCCCGACGGCAATGGCTGGGGCGCTACGCCGTCGCCCGCGCGGCTGATCTTCACGCTGCTGATCACGATGATCGTGGTGTTTCTGGCGGTGCGCTATGCGCTCGAATATCGCCCGCTGCGACTGGCGCTGACCCCGCATGCCACGCGCGCGCGCCGCGTGCGCCGCCGTGCGCTGGAGGTTTTTCATCTCGGC
>JBOFDB010000050.1:0-5059 GCA_051646545.1 Sphingomonas sp. | reverse complement strand
GTTGCCGTCGCCAATTGAGCGGTGAGCTCGTCGAGGTCCTGCGCCGGGCTGGTGAACAGCGCGTCGCTTTTCGCTTCTCCCACAATGGCATTGGCCAGCGCCGCGTTTTGCCGGGTGGCGGCGCCATCGACGCGCGCCTGAAAGCCGGGCTTCAATATCGCCGTGACGCGCGCGACATCGGCCGCGCTGATGCCGTCGCGGGCAAGCACGCGCTGTTCGGTCATCGCCGCGTCCAGCGCCTCTTTCCACTTGCCGCGCACAGGCACGATGCCAAGCGTCGTTACTTCGGCGCTACCGAACAGGGAATTGGTGTTGGCAGTGGCGGCAGTGAACGGCGCGCCTGGCTGCTGTGCCGCTTCGCGCAGCCGCAGGTTGAGCACCCCCAGCCCCATCACCCGCAACAGATCGTCGCGTTCGCGGCCGAGCGTTGCGGCGCGCGGATCGATCGGCCGGGTCCAGTTGACGGTCAGCTGCTCGCTGGCGCCACCGTTCAGATAGGTGCGCGCATAGACCGGGCCGATTTTGGGGGGACGCGCCGGGAAGGGATCAGCCGGGCCAACGCCACGCCAGTCGCCGAAGCGCTGACGAATAGCGGCTTCAATGGCGGCAGGATCGATTGCCCCGACGATCACGATCACCGCATTTTCGGGGCGATAATTGGCCTGGTAGAAACGCCGCAGTTTTTCAGGCGTGGCGGCATTGATGCTCTCAATCGTGCCGCCGACGGGAAACCGTGTTTCGGCCCCGGTGCCCGCGAGCGTCAGATCAAGCTGGACTTTCAGCGCCGCAGCCGCAGTCGTTGCGCGCAGCCGCTCCTCGGACAGGATCACCCCGCGTTCTGCCCCGACCAATGCGGGGTCGATCTTCAGCCGTCCGCCAATTTCGCGGAACAGCATCAGGCCAGTGTCCATCGCGGCCTGATCCGCCTTGGGAAAATCGAACTGATAGACGGTCGAATCAAAGGTCGTGCCGGCATTGGTATCGGCGCCAAAGGTCAATCCCTGGCGTTCGAGCAGATGGACGACTTCGCCATCGGGCACGTTGGTGCTGCCGCGAAACGCCATATGCTCAAGATAATGCGCGACCCCGTGCTCATCATCGCGCTCGCTGAGCGAGCCTGACCCGATCAGCATGCGCATCGACACCGCCCCGCTCGGCGTGTCGTTGTGCATGATCGCGTAGCGCAGGCCATTGGGCAGCGTGCCAAAGCGCACGGCGGGGTCGGCCTGGCGCCCGGTATAATCCTGCGCCCAGCGGCCATGCTGGCGGGGAATATCGGTGGCGGTGGCGGGCGCCGGGATCGGCGTGGCGGCGGCGGGCAACGCGGCGGGTGCCGCCGGCGGCGGCGGCGCGGATTGCGCCCAGCCGCCGCTTGCGATGAACGTACCAGCCAGCAACAGCGCAACACGACGCATCTTATTATTTCCCCGGGTAAAGGCCAGTTTGGCAAGGTTTAGCAGGATATTGGCGGCGACGCTGGCAAGCCGGGCGGCGCTTGTCCAGTCGTTCCGCGCGCCAAATTGGTTCTTACGCTTTGGCCCGCCCGCGCTTGACTTATCCACCGATTGTCGTATTGGCCCGCCCGCATCCGCCGGGCTTGGCCCAGCGGATTTCCGTCCGAGACGGCAGGTGCGGGCTCCCCGCTTAATCTCCTGCCATAGACGGGGAATGGATTTTACACCGGTTCCGCGCGTGCGATGCGTCCCCCGGTCTGCTGTCAGCCGCCCTATCTGGCGTGCCCAGGCGTCCCATGCCCCAATCGAACGGACAACCCGGCTGCGCGGCCTGGGGACGTGTCCCCTTGGCTTCGCGTCCGGATAACCAGCCTGTCCTGGCGTTTACGCCGTGGCAGGTCATGTGAACGTGGAGAATGGCATGGATCGTGCTCAAAAAGCCGAGTTCGTCGCCGAGCTGAACAAGACTTTTTCCGAAGTCAGCGTGGTCGTGGTGACCCGCAATCACGGGCTGACGGTCGCGCAATCGACCGACCTTCGGAACAAGCTGCGCGACGCTGGCGCGACCTACAAGGTTGCGAAGAACAAGCTTGCCAAAATCGCGTTGGGTGGCACCGATTATCTCGCGCTGGGCGATATGCTCACCGGGCCGGTCGGTCTTGCCACTTCCGTTGATCCCGTTGCGGCTGCCAAGGTGGCGGTCGATTTCGCGAAGACGAACGACAAGTTCGAAATCGTCGGCGGGTCGATGGGCGCGACGCTTCTCGACGTGGATGGCGTGAAAGCGCTGGCGACGATGCCGTCGCTGGATGAACTGCGGGCCAAACTGGTCGGCTTGCTTCAGGCTCCGGCCCAGAAGCTCGCCGCGGTCACGCAGGCACCGGCGGCGCAACTCGCGCGCGTGCTCAAGGCCTATAGCGAGAAAGAAGCGGCATAAAATTGGCGTCATCCCAGCGAAAGCTGGGATCGTTTGAAGGCACAAGACCCCAGCTTTCGCTGGGGTGACGAACAGATTGGAGACATTAAATGGCAGACCTGAACGCGCTGGTTGACCAGCTGAGCGAACTGACCGTCCTTGAGGCGGCCGAATTGTCCAAGCTTCTCGAAGAGAAGTGGGGCGTTACTGCGGCGGCCGCTGTTGCGGTTGCGGCGCCTGCCGGCGGTGCCGGTGGCGGCGCGGCCCCGGCCGTCGAAGAAAAGACCGAATTCGACGTCATCCTGACGGGCGACGGCGGCAAGAAGATCAACGTCATCAAGGAAGTCCGCGCGATCACCCAGCTCGGCCTGACCGAAGCCAAGACGCTGGTCGAAAGCGCGCCCAAGGCCGTCAAGGAAGGCGTGTCGAAGGACGAGGCCGAAAAGATCAAGAAGCAGCTGGAAGAAGCCGGCGCGACTGTCGAGATCAAGTAAGCCCGAACGGCATATCGGCGGTGCCCCGGCACCGACCGATGGCGGGGGCATTGCCCCTGCCAGCCGCGATCCGGAAGCGATCACCTGGAAAGGGGCGGCCCAGCGATGGACCGCCCCTTTTCTTGTTCGTCGCTCGCCAGCCTGCTCAGCGCGGGATGGGTTGCGGTCGGCCGCCAATGAGGCGCGGCGCAGGCAATCGGGTGCTCTTCACGGCAGGCGGCACCGCGGCGGCGGCGGTCGCCCGCGCCTTCGACGCGTCGATTTCCTTCTCGTATATGGGCGTATAGATTTTGCCGACCTGCTGCAGAATATCGGTCGTCGACAAGTCCGGATTCTGCTTTTGCCGGGCATTCATTTCGAGCATCTCGAACTTGACGATGCCCGCCACCTTGTCGAGGCAGATTTTGTCCGAACATTGCTTCGACCAGATGGCCTGAATCAGCACTCCGAAGCTTTTTGCTGCGGTCGCGGTGTGGCGCTGCTGGGCTTCGTCGATCAACGTCTTGGCCTCGCCCTGTGCCTCGGCGAAGTCGCCCTGCAGATCGGCCAGGGTGATGTTGTTATTTGCCAGGAATTTTTGCCGGCCGCGCAGGATCGTGCCCTGGCGGACGAACTTGATGCCCAGCCTGCACGTATCATCCAGGCACTGGCTCAGCCACGTCGCGTCGAAATCCACCCCCCATTTCTGGAGGTCGGATTCAAGCCCGATCTCGCCGGTGCTGCCTTCTTCGTGGCTGGTCGGCGAATAGCGGTAGCCGCGGCTACAGATCGTTCCGGCATGGCAGCCAAAATCGGCGCCACCCGGCGGCAGCTCCACGGCAAGCTGCGGAAACCAGACCGGGAAATCCCAACTGTTTGACCAAACCGCGATGTCAACAAACAATCGCGCGTCGAGCCCGGGCGTCAACAGAAAGCCCAGATTATAGACCGGGTCGCCCAGCGAGAAGCGGCTCGAATGATCGGTCGGATCGACGGCAAGCGGCGTCACCTGGCCACCCCCCGCCACGCGCACATCGCTATTGTTGACGAAATCGTGCAGGCCAAGGGTGAGCTTATCCGATTTCAGCTCGATCTTGACGGCGGGGAAAACCTGCGCGCCGAGCACGCCGAAATTGGCGGCACCGCCGATCAAATCCAGCGTGTCGAAAATCTTTTCCATTTTCGGCGGGTTTGGGGCGCCCGGGGCCGGTGCCTTGATCTGGCCCTTTGCGAAGTCGCCGGTCAGATAATCGGTCAGGTCAATGCCGATCGGGATGTCAACCGACGCGTCCGGGATAATCGGCAGATCATAGCCTGCGCCTGCGTGCCCGCCGATCTGCGCCACCAGTTCCTTGCCCGCAAAAATCTGCGATGCGGGCAGCCCGGTTTGCGCATATTGTTGGTCATTGCCATCAATCGGCACGATATTGGTCGTCAGCCGCGCGGCACCATTTTCATAATCATAAACGCCGTTGACCTGGATCGGGAAACGCAGCCCGAAGGCGTAGTTGAACCCGGCATAGACCTCAGCGAAATAGGTGTGCTTGCAGCCGATCAGGCATAGCTTGATCGTCTTTTCGATCCGCTCCTTCCATTCATAGTCGCGCCCGATCGTGAAGCCGGTCAAGAAGATGCGCTGATCGATCGGCGTGTGCGCCACGGGATCGGGCTTCGCCGTCGGCGATGGCGGCGCTGGCGGCGGCGCCGGTGGCGCTGGCGCGGGCGGCGTGCCCTGTGCGATGCCGAACTGGGTCGGCACGTGGCTCAACCCGACCCGCGTCGCACTGGGCGCTTTCGGCACAAACAGCGTCTGTTCGATGGCGGTATCGCCGGAATTGACGATCTCCGCCTTTAACTGATCATCGCTAAGCGCGGTAAGCCGAGCCGACTCGCCTGACCCAAGTTGATTGTCGATCTCAACACGCTTGGCAGGGTTGGCGAGGGAGGCGCGGATGTCGGCGACCTGCTTGGTCAACTCGGCATCGGCCAGGGCTGCCTTGCTCGCGGCATCGGCCACGATCTGGGCACGTTTAGCGGGATCGGCGACATAGTGCGGATCGCGCGGATTGGCGAACGCGGCGGCGCGGGCTGATGACGGCAGCGGCGTTGCGCAACTGGTGCCCGCGCGCGCCAGCTGGGCGCTGCGCACGCCATCGGTGCAGGCTCCTGGCTTAATCCGGTAGCGAATGAAGTTGCGGATCACCAAGCCTTGCTGC
>JBOFDB010000031.1:0-5226 GCA_051646545.1 Sphingomonas sp. | reverse complement strand
CGCGATGAGCATCGAAAATGACGTGACGGCAGCGGTTCAGGCAGTGGCGGGGGCGCGCGCAACCGTCCGCATCAATGGAGTGCACGCCAGTATCGTGCTGGACGTCGCCGGCCTTGATGAGGGCGCGCGCGCGGACCTGCAACGGGCCGTGACAAGCGCCGCCGAAGCCGTGGCGGGGATCGACTCGGCCCGCGTCGCGCTGACCAGCCAGCGCGTCGCGCGGCGGCTGATCGCGGTGGCGAGCGGCAAGGGCGGGGTCGGCAAATCGACTGTCGCCGCCAATCTGGCGATCGGGCTGGCGCAATCGGGGCGGCAGGTGGGGCTGGTCGATGCCGATATCTATGGTCCGTCGCAGCCCAAATTATTTGGCGTTGAGGGCACGCGACCGACCGCGACCGACAAGAAGCTGAATCCGGTGCCGACGCCCTATGGCGTGCCGATCCTGTCGATGGGGCAGTTGGTCGCGGCCGATCAGGCAATCGCCTGGCGCGGCCCGATGGCGGCGGGCGCGCTTGGCCAGCTGGTTGAGGCGGATTGGGGCGAGGCCGATACGCTGGTGCTCGATCTGCCGCCCGGCACGGGCGATGTGCAGCTGACGATGATCCAGAAATATAAGCCGGCGGGGGCGGTGATCGTCTCGACCCCGCAGGACCTGGCGCTGATCGACGCGCGGCGGGCGATCGATTTGTTCCAGAGAGCGGGCGTGCCGATCATCGGGCTGGTTGAGAATATGGCGGGTTACCAATGCCCGCATTGCGGCGAAGTGTCCGACCCGTTCGGGCGCGGCGGGGCCGAAGCAGCGGCGGCGGCGCTGGGCATCGCCTTTCTGGGCCGTGTGCCGCTGGCAATGGCGATCCGCGCAGCGAGCGACGCGGGCACGCCGCCAGTGGCGCGGGGCGGGGCAGAGGCGCTGGCGTTCCAGGGGGTGGTGGCAAACGTGGCGGCGTGGTTGGGGTAAACCCAATCAAGATCAGTTTTCGCTTAAACGGCATCTATCCTTCCGTTCGCCCTGAGCTTGTCGAAGGGCCGTACTTCTTCGCGAGGAACGACGGTGCTTCGACAAGCTCAGCACGAGCGGACCCGATTGATCGCAACCGCCCTGGGGCGCGTCACCCCAACAGCGGCATCCACAGGGGCGCGCCGATCAGGCTCGGCGAGCCGCTTAATGCCGCCAGTGCCTGCGCCACCGACCGTTCCGGCCCCTCATGCGTCACGATGGCGACCGGCACGCTGCCATCGGCCATTGCACCGCGTTGCATCAGGCTTTCGATCGACACGCCGGCATCGCGCATCGCGGTCGCAAGCTCGGCGAGCACGCCTACTTTGTCAGCCACGGTGAAGCGCAGATAGGCGCGGCCCAAACGGTCGCCGGTATCCGCCGCCGCGAGCGCGGAAAGCGACCCCGCAGGCATGGCATAAGGCGGGCCAAATTCGCCGCGCGCGATATCGATGAGATCGGCGACAACCGCGCTCGCGGTCGGGCCGTCGCCCGCGCCCGCGCCCTGGAACAGCAGGCGACCGACAAAATTGCCTTCCGCCACCACCGCATTGGTGGCGCCGGTCACATGCGCGAGCGGGTGTGCCAGCGGCACCAGATGCGGCTGCACCCGCTGGACCAGGCCGCTATCGCTCGCCTCCGCCAGGCCGAGCAGGCGAACCCGGTAACCCAGCGCCGCCGCCTCGGCGATGTCGGCCGCCAAAATCGGCCGGATGCCATGGGTGGTGACATCGCCAAAGGCGGGCTCGGTGCCAAAGGCGATGCTGGCGAGGATCGACAGCTTGTGCGCGGCATCGATGCCGTCAATGTCGAAACCGGGATCGGCCTCGGCATAGCCCAGCGCCTGCGCCTCAGCGAGGACATCGGCGAAGTCGCGGCTCTCCGCTTCCATTTTCGACAGGATGAAATTGCAGGTTCCGTTGAGGATGCCGTAAACGCGGCTGATGCGGTTGGCCGCCGCGCCTTCGCGCAGGCCCTTGATCACGGGAATGCCGCCGGCCACGGCTGCCTCGAATTTCAGAGCGACGCCCTTTGCCTCGGCCGTGCGGGCGAGCTCCAGACCGTGCTGGGCGATCATTGCCTTGTTGGCGGTGACGAGCGCGCGTCCCGTGCCCAGCGTGTCGCGGGCAAGCGCGAGCGCCGGCCCATCGCTGCCGCCGACCAGCTCGACCACCACATCGACATCGCGGTGACGGGCGAGCGCGACGGTGTCATCGACCCAGGCGAAGCGGGCAATATCGACGCCGCGATCCTTGTGCCGGTCCCGCGCGGAAACCGCGACAATCTCAATCGCGCGGCCTGCCCGCCGTTCGATCAGCGCGCGATTGGCATCGAGCAGCCGCACGACTCCGCTGCCGACGGTGCCCAGCCCCGCCAGCGCAATGCGCAATGGCGCGCTCACGCCTTGACCAGCCCGATCTCGACCAGGCGCTCATGCAGATAATCGTGCGCCGTAATCGGCGTCTGGTAGCGATTGGGGTTGGCGGCGCTGATGCACCCCGGCAGCGTCTCGATCAGGAAATCGGGCGCGGGGTGGAGGAAGAAAGGCATTGAATAGCGCGAAACGCCCCGCCGCTCGGGCGGGGGATTGACGACGCGGTGCGTGGTCGAGGGCAGGACATGGTTGGTCAGCCGCTGCAACATGTCGCCGACATTGACCACCATCGCGCCTTCGGGCGGCTTGACGGGCAGCCAGCGGCCATCGCGGTCGAGCAGCTCCAGCCCCGCTTCCTCGGCACCCAGCAACAAGGTGATGAGGTTGATGTCCTCATGCGCGCCAGCCCGCACGCCCTCGGCATCGGCGGGGATCGGCGGATAATGGAGCAGGCGCAGCACCGAATTGCCGTCCGCCACGGCGTGGTCAAACCAGTCGGGCGCCAGGCCCAGATGCCGCGCTATCGCTGAGAGCAGGACATCGCCCGCCCGATCAAACGCGGTAAACAACTCAAGGAATGTCTCGCGAAACCCGTTGGGGCGTGCAGGCCACACATTGGGCGCCATGGCGGCGGCGAAGCGATGGCCGGGCGGCAAGTCGCGGCCGATATGCCAGAATTCCTTTAGGTCGACCTTGTCGGCGCCCTTGGCGATTTCGGTCTTGAACGGGGTATAGCCGCGCGCGCCGCCGCCGCCGGGGATATGATAGTCGCGCTTCTCGGTTTCCGGCAGGTCGAACAGCGCGCGCGTTTCCGCCCAGGCGCGATCGATCAATGCCTGCGGGATGCCGTGATCGGCGACAACCGCAAAGCCAAACCGCTCAAATGACGCGCCGATGGCAGCAGCAAAGCCATCAGGATCGGCGTCATTCTGGGTGAGCGACAGCGTCGGCACGCTGGCAAGGGAAGTATCGAGCATGAGCGATCCAGGGTTGTTAAGCGCGGCCAAGCTTTGCGCTGCAACCCTGGCGGGGTCAATTGGCGGTGACAGATCAATCGGTCTCAGCCGCACGGCTACGCCCGTTTGTGCTGAGCTTGTCGAAGCACCGCTCTTCTGTCCAACGGTGGACGTTAGAAGGACGGCCCTTCGATGAGCTCAGGGCGAACGGGACGGCGGTTGGTCGTGCGCTTGCGAGTTCGGGTTCACCCCGAAATCGTGAAGGTGCCGTGCGCTTTGCCCTTGTCGGCCGGGGTCACCTCGATCTTGAACGGCTTGCCGTCGGCGGTGGTGCCGGACAGGCCATTGCCGTCGTCCGCAACCTTGAAATGCGCGCTCTGCATCTTGTCGCGAAACCAGTCGCGCACGGTGGCGGGGTCGGCGGGGCTGTCAAACATGATATGGACCGTGCCGTCGGCGTCCTTGCCCGTCGTGTCGTCGTCATGCGAATCGACATTCATCGTGCGGATCGACGAGCCGGGGTAAAGATGCACGCCGTCGACTTCGAAATTGTTGCTGCCCAGATGCACCTTGGGCAGCGAAATCGTGCCATGAAAGCCCGGCATATTGAGCGCAAGCTGTCCCGATTTGCCGTCGACATTGGCGGAAGCATCATTGTCGCCAGCATTGATCGATATGCTGGTGCCGTCCTTGTCGTTGCTGCACCCGCCAATCGGGAACAGCGCGACAGCCGCCAGCATTGCCCAGGTGAAACGCATCGATCTTCTCCCCAATCGCACTCCCTTGGGGCACATATAACGCCGGGATCGGGGCCAGGGTCAATGTGCTGATGTTATAAGCGCTTTGCCGATTGCGGGGGTGACGCGCGCCTGCTTATCGGGCATGGCGCCAGTGATCATGAACCAGCACGATTCCCCGGCGGTCTTTCAGGCGGAAGACCGCGCGCCTATTGGATTCATAGAATTTGTGGCCCTGGTGGCGGCGCTGATGGCGCTGACCGCGCTCGGCATCGATTCGATGCTGCCGGCATTGCCCGCGATCGGTGCCAGCACGCATGTTGCCAGCGAAAATGAGCGGCAGTTTGTCATCTCCTCCTTTCTGATCGGCTTTGGCCTGGCGCAGTTGCTGCACGGCCCGCTTGCCGACCATTTCGGGCGCAAGCCCGTGCTTGGCGCGGCCCTGGCGGGCTATGTGGTGGCCAATATCATCGCTGCCCTGTCGGCGAGCTTTCCGCTGCTGCTGATCGCCCGCTTCGCCGGTGGCGTCGCGATTGCTGCGTCGCGGGTGGTAACGGTCGCACTGGTTCGTGACTGTTTTTCCGGCCGACCAATGGCGCGGGTGATGAGCCTGGCGTTCATGGTTTTCATGGCGGCGCCGATCTTCGCGCCGGTCATGGGTGCCACGGTGCTGCTGATCGGATCGTGGCGGCTGATCTTCTGGACGATCGCGGCGATCAGTGCGGCTGTCCTTGCCTGGTTCTGGCTGCGCATGCCAGAGACTTTGCCGCCCGATCGCCGCATTCCGCTATCCGGCCCGCGATTGATGGACGGCGTTTGGGAAACGCTGACCGATCGGTCATCGCTCGGCTATACGCTGGCGGCGACCGCGCTCGTCGGCGCGCTTTACGGCTTCATCAATTCGGTCCAGCAGATCGTCTTTGATTATCTGCAGCGGCCCGACCTGCTGATTCCGATCTTCATCTCGATTGCGGGCACGATGGCGGTCACCAACCTCACCAATTCGCGCATCGTGGTGCGCTTTGGCATGCGCAAGATCTCGCACAGCGCGCTGGTCGGGCTGATCGTCATTGCGTCAACGCACCTGATCTGGACGCTGGTCGGCAACGAGACGATCATCAGCTTCGCCATCCTGCAAGCGCTGACGATGGCGAGTTTCGC
>JBOFDB010000094.1:0-2081 GCA_051646545.1 Sphingomonas sp. | reverse complement strand
GTGATTGTGCCTTCAAGCTTCAGGCCATAGTCTTTCATGTGCTGGCCGTAATGCATCATCTCGGCAGAGCGCAGCAGCGCTTTGGTCGGGATGCAGCCCCAATTGAGGCAGATGCCGCCCAACAGCTCCCGCTCGACGATCGCGGTCTTGAGGCCAAGCTGGCTCGCCCTGATCGCCGCGACATAGCCGCCCGGCCCCGAGCCGAGCACGATGAGGTCGTAGGTTTCAGCCAAGGGAGGATTCCTTCTGCTCCCCTCTCCCCTTGCGGGAGAGGGGCTGGGGGAGAGGGGGATAGCCAGCGCGTCCATCCGTGCCGTCCAGCGCCGCCACGATCGCGCTCAACACCGACTCGGGCCGCGCCAGAATGTCGTTATTCCAAAACCGTAAGATGTCGAACGGTTGCGCGCGCAGCCACGCGTCGCGGCGCGCATCATGCGCATTGTCCAAATGCTGCGACCCGTCTGCCTCGACGATCAGCCGCGCCTCGAAGCACACGAAATCGGCGATATAGCGCCCGATCGGCTGTTGGCGCTTGAACTTCCAGCCGACCAGTCGCTTGTTCCTCAGCAGCCGCCACAAGACCCGTTCTGCTTCCGTAGGCGCGCGCCGCATCAGCCGCGCTCTGGAAAGCCCACCCCCTCTCCTCCCCACGCCTTCGGCGCGGGTCCCCTCCTCCCCCGCAAGGGGGGAGGAAGATGAACATGGCAACGGCTCCTGCTCCCCTCTCCCCTTGCGGGAGAGGGGCTGGGGGAGAGGGGGGCCTCCCTCAATCACGACCATCCACCCGATTCTCCCCATTAACCGGGCGGGGGTGGCCGTCGGGGGTCATGGCGACCAGGGTGAAGCTGCCGGTCGCGGCGCGTTGGGTGGTTTCGCCATGGCGTTCGCGCCGCCAGGCATCGACCGCGATGGTCATTGAACTGCGCCCCTGCGTCACCAGCCGCGCGTAACAGCTCACCTCGTCGCCAATCACCACAGGCGCAGCAAAAGCAAAGCCATCGGCAGCAACCACCGGCGCGCGGCCCCGGCAATGGCGCGAAGCCAGCGATCCCGCCGCCAGCGCCATTTGCCCCATCAGCCAGCCGACGAAGATGGTGCCATAGGGATTGGCGTCTGCCGCCATCGCTGTCGCGCGGATTTGGGGCGCGCCATCGGGCGGCGCCTCGCTCATCGCGGCCCGCCCTGCTCGGCGCGGTCAGCGGCCATCGCTCGGCGGATCTGGGGTACGCTCATCACCGTCGTCGTCACCATCGCCACCACCGCGACGATCCACACGTCGCGCCGCGCCAGCGGATAGGACCAGGAGACGAGATTGGCGATCAGCACCGCCGCGCCCACCCCCAGCGCGACGTGAAAAATCTCCCACCAGGCGCGGCGTCCCAGCATCGCGCGCGATCAGGCGAGCAGGCTGAGCGGGGCTTCGACCAGGTCTTTCAGCCCCTTCATCATGGCGGCACCATCCGCCCCGTCGATCGCGCGATGGTCAAAACTGCCCGTCACCGACATCATCGTCGCGATGCCGAGCGCGCCATCGATCACATGCGGCCGCGCCTCGCCCGCGCCGACGGCCAGGATCATCGACTGCGGCGGATTGATTACCGCTTCGAACTGCTTGATGCCGAGCATGCCCATGTTGGAAAGCGAGGCAGTGCCGCCCTGATATTCGTGCGGCTGCAGCTTGCCGTCCTTGGCGCGGGCGGCCAGGTCCTTCATCTCGGTCGCAATGGCCGCGACGCTTTTGTTGGCGGCATCCTTGATGATGGGGGTGATGAGGCCGTTGGGGATCGACACCGCTACGGCCACGTCTGATCGCGAATAGCTGACCAGCTGATCGCCCAGGAACGTCACGTTGCACTTGGGATAAAGCTGGAGCGTGACGCCGAGCGCCTTGATCAGCAGATCATTGACCGACACCTTGATGCCGCGCGGCTCCAGCGCCTTGTTGATCTCGCCCCGCAGCTTGAGCAGCGCGTCAAGGCGAATGTCGAGCGTGAGGTAGATATGCGGGATGGTCGATTTCGCCTCGGTCAGGCGGCGCGCGATGGTCTTGCGCATATTGCTGAGCTTTTCGACCGTGTGGG